>DALYGI010000247.1:0-6688 GCA_031971595.1 Prochlorotrichaceae cyanobacterium CTOTU29312 | reverse complement strand
GAACCCACCCCCCAGCCCCCTCCCTGGAGTGGGAGTTCTGGCATTCCCTATTCCCCATTCCCTATTGAACCCACCCCCCAGCCCCCTCCCTAGAGTGGGAGTTCTGGCATTCCCTATTCCCTAACCCAAAACTCAACCCTTAAAACTCAAAACCTCTACGGCAGCGCGGTGCAGAAGGCTATGACGATACACTAAGGCATCTAGGTCGGGGGAGTAGCCGCCTCCAATGACGCAGGCTAGGGGGTAACCACCCCGCTGACAGGCGCTAATCACTTGCATTTCTCTACACCACAGCCCCTGATCCGTTAGGGAAAGTTTGCCCAGGGCATCGCCGCTGTGGGGATCTACGCCTGCGTTGTAAAACACTAGGTCGGGTTTGATTTCACTGAGGAGATCCGGGAGGTGGCGATCGAGGGTTTGGAGGTATTCCCGATCTTCCATGCCGATGGGCAGGGGTACGTCTAGATCGCTGTGGGCTTTGCGGAGGGGAAAGTTGGCGGCACAGTGCATGGAAAAGGTAAACACAGTCCGATCGTTCTGGAAAATGGTGGCGGTGCCGTCCCCTTGGTGAACGTCGAGGTCGATAATCAGCACTTGTTTGACCTTTCCCTGATGTTGCAACACGCGGGCCGCGATGGCGCAGTCATTGAAAATGCAAAACCCGGAACCGTAGCTGGGAAAGGCGTGGTGGGTTCCCCCGGCGGTATTGCAGGCGAGACCGAATTCCAGGGCTAATTCAGCCGTTAAAATAGTGCCCCCCACGGCGCAGCAGGTGCGACGCACCAACGCAGGACTCCAGGGTAAGCCAATGCGCCGGATCGCTTTCGGGTCAAGGGTTCCCTCACAGTAGGCACTGACATAGGCGGGGGTGTGAACCAGTTCTAACCACTCCCGTGGAGGCGGTTCAGGGGTTCTAAATTGCTGGGTTTCCGCCACTTGGGTTTGGATCAGCATTTGCTGCAAGCGCCCAAATTTAGCCATGGGAAACCGATGACCAGGGGGCAAGGGGCTGACATAATCGGGGTGGTAGACGAGGGGTAAGCTCACAGGGGACAGGTCGATCGGACAGATAAATCAGACAGGTCAATCAGGCAAGTTAATCAGATAGGTTAATTAGACAGGTTAATTAGGCAGATAAATCAGACAGGTTAATCAGGCAGTTGGGGCAGATCGTTAAGGTCGTTAGGATTGTGAATTCAATTCAATAAACTAAACCGGAAAGCTCAGGGTTAAACCACAGAGGCACAGAGAACACAAAGGCGTTCCTTCGTTAGACTCCCTGGGGGTAATCTTGCCAGAGGTTGCAATTTTGGCGCAGGCTATGGTAGTTGCCGTGGCCCAAAATTAGGTGATCTAGGAGGGGAATGGCCAGGAGTTGGGCTCCCTGGAGTAGTTGTCGGGTCAGGGCTAGGTCTTCGGGACTGGGCTCTACGTTGCCGGAAGGGTGGTTGTGGGCAATGATCACCCGCGTGGCTCCTTGGCGAATCACTTCCCGGAAAATGTCGCGGGGATGGGCTAGGGTTTCCGTGGCGGTGCCGATGCTGATCACTTTGGTGGCGACGGGGCGATTTTTCACATCCAACATGACGATCGCAAAGCGTTCTTGGGATTGCCACATTAGTTCCCCACTGAGCAGATCCGCTGCGGCTTTGGGGTTTTCAATGGGATCTTTGTCCGGGGGGCGGGTTTGAAAGACTCGTTTACCTAGCTCAATGGCCGCGACGATCGTGGTGGCTTTGGCGGGGCCGACCCCGTGAATGTGGGTCAGTTCAGCAATAGCAATATCCCGCAGGACAGCGAGGGGATCCCGTTGATCTTGGCTCAGTTGTTGCAAAATATGTTGCCCTAACCCCACGGCGGAGAGTTTGCCTGCCCCCTGACCCGTGCCGAGCAAAATGGCGAGAAGTTCCGCATTGGATAAACTCCGTGCGCCGTAGTTGATCAGGCGCTCCCGTGGGCGCTCACTGGGGGGCAAGTCTGCAACCCGTAAATTGTAGGAACTCATAGGGCTTGGGGGGACTTAGAAGGTGCCTCGGAATAACCCTTGGGGGCGCACCAATAATATCAGCAGCATGATTCCCAGGGCTACCACGAGCTTATACTCATTGGGTAACCAGTAGGTGCTGACTTCCTGACTGATGCCCATGGCCAAAGCTCCCACGATCGCGCCGTAGGGGTTGCCAATGCCCCCCAAAATCACAGCAGCAAAAAGGGGTAAGATTAAAAACCAGCCCATACTGGGCCGCACCACTGTCACTAATCCGTACAAACCTCCGGCGATGGCGGTTAAAACCCCCACTACAATCCAGGTATAGGTCACTACTTGCTCCACATCAATGCCTGTGACTGCGGCCAGGTCTGGATCATCCGCCACCGCTCGCATGGCTTTGCCCCAGCGGGTTTGTTGCAGAAGGTAGTGTAAACCCACCAATATCAACGCCACGACTCCCACAATGATCAGGCGGTAGTAGAGGATGGGGAGACAGAAAAGCTCGATCGGCTCTGCTAAGGGCAGTCCATAGGTTTGATTATCCACCCCCCAGATCAGGGTGACCAGGTTCCGTAGTACCAAGGCCAGGCCGATGGAGGTAATCATACTGGTGGTAGAGGTTGCCCGTTGTCGTCGCAGCGGCAGCCAGATCAGCCGATCGATTCCCACCACTAGCACGGTACTCAATGCCCCACTCAGAACGATCGCCGCGCCCCAGGGGAGTTGCAACCGTTGAACTCCCAGCAGGGTGAGGTATGCACCCCAGGTTACTAAATCCCCTTGGGCAAAGTTAGGCAGACGTAAAATGCCATAGACCAACGTAAGACCCACCGCCCCCAAGGCCAATAAACTACCGAGGGACAGACCATCGATCGTTAGGGTTAGGAACTGAAACCAGGGGCTATCGGGGGAGGGGCAGGGGAGCATTTTTTTTAGTTTTGAGGGTTGAGTTTTGAGTTTTGAGTTTTTTTAGGGGACAGGGGATAGGTTATAGGGGATAGGGGACAGTGTTGAATTTTGAGGGTTGAGTTTTGAGTTTTGAGTTTTTTAGGGGACAGGGGATAGGTTATAGGGGACAGGGGACAGGGGACAGTTTTGAATTTTGAGTTTTGAGTTTTGAGTTTTTTTAGGTTATAGGGGACAGGGACAGTTTTGAATTTTGAATTTTGAATTTTTTAGGGGACAGTTTTGGGTAGGGGTCAGGTTTCCCTCTGCCTAAAACCATCGGGTATAATTTTGGCTCACTCTCTTTCAAACCGATCGGCTCGATCGCTCTGAGTTATGGATGTTGTTGCTCTTCTTGCCCAAGAACTCTCTGTACGCCCGGCCCAAGTCCAAGCGGCTTTGGAATTATTGGGGGAGGGGGCTACGGTTCCGTTTATTGCCCGCTACCGTAAGGAACGTACCGGAGAGTTGGATGAGGTTCAACTGCGTCACCTGGCGGATCGTCATCAATATTTAACTGAACTCAATGCCCGCAAGCAAACGATCGTGGACACTATTGCTGCTCAGGAAAAACTTACGCCCTCTCTTCGGCAACAGATTGAAGCTTGCATTAGTAAAACGGAACTAGAGGATCTGTATTTACCCTATCGCCCCAAACGCCGCACCCGCGCTACGATCGCCCGTGAGAAAGGTCTGGAACCCCTAGCCCGATCGATCGCTGCTCTGACTCAACCTTCTCAGTCAAAATCAAGTCCTGATTCCCTGGAAACCCTGGCCCGGCCCTACTGCTCTGAAGCTCAGGGGGTCAATAGTGTGGAAGATGCTCTTAAAGGGGCGGCGGATATTCTGGCGGAAGAGTTGGCGGAACAGGCTTCTCTCCGATCGCTAGTCCGTCAGTATCTCCTCAAGGAAGGGGTGCTAATCTCCAAAATTAAGGGGGAACACCCGGAGGGAACCACCAAATATGAAATGTATCGGAACTATCAAATCCCCCTGCGGCAGATTGCTCCCCACAACTTCTTGGCCCTGCTGCGGGGCGAAAAGGAGGACTGCCTCAAGGTGTCCCTGGATGTGGAAGAAGCCCCCCTCCTGGAACAACTGCTCCATCGTCAACTCCCCAACACTAGACCCAGCCCAGCCCTGCAACGGTTTTACCAGAACTTGGTGAAAGATGCCTGGATCCGCCTGCTGAAGCCTTCCCTGAGCAATGAGGTGATGACGGAGACCAAAGCCTGGGCCGATCGGGAGTCCATTCACACCTTTGCGGAAAACCTCAAACATTTGCTCCTGGCGGCACCGGGGGGAATGCAGCCCACGTTGGGCATTGATCCGGGGTTTCGCACGGGCTGCAAGGTGGCGGCCCTGAGCCCCACGGGGCAGTTTTTAGAATATCAGGTAATTTTTCCCCACTCCGGGGCCGCTAAACAACAGGAAGCGGCCACCCTCCTGCTCCAACTCATTCGCCGCTACGATATTGCCCTGATTGCCATTGGCAATGGTACCGCTGGCCGGGAAACGGAAACCTTTGTGCGGGAAACCATCCAGACCTTGAACCCTGCGCCGATCGCGGTGATGGTGAGTGAAGCGGGAGCCTCCATCTACTCCGCCAGTGAGGTGGCGATCGGAGAATTTCCTGACTTGGATTTGACGGTGCGGGGGGCCATTAGTATCGCCCGACGGTTACAGGATCCCTTGGCGGAACTGGTGAAAATCGATCCCAAGTCCATTGGGGTGGGGCAATATCAACACGATGTGGATCAGAAACAACTAAAGCAAAAACTGGATGAAACCGTGGAAAGCTGCGTCAACTATGTGGGGGTTGATCTCAATTTAGCCTCCCGCGAACTGCTCACCTATGTTTCCGGCATTACCCCCACCGTGGCCCACAATATTGTGGAATACCGCAACCAAATCGGAGCCTTTAGCGATCGTCAGAGCTTGCTCAAGGTGAAAAAACTGGGGCCCAAACTCTTTGAACAGGCGGCAGGGTTCCTGAGAATTCGTCAGGGCACCAACCCCCTGGACAATACGGCGGTTCACCCGGAACGCTATGGTCTGGTGAACCGAATGCTGCAAGATTTAGGACTAGATCCGGCTCAGATTCACCACCAGCCCCAGGTGACAGACCAACTGCGTCGCATTAACCTGAAACGGTACACCACCGACACCGTGGGGGAACCCACCCTGCGGGACATTTTGAGCGAACTGGAAAAACCCGGCCGGGATCCCCGCGCCCAGTTTACCTATGCCACCTTCAAGCCAGAGATTCGCACCCTCAGCGATCTGCAAGTGGGCATGGAATTAGAAGGCATTATCACCAACGTGGCTAACTTTGGCGCATTTGTGGACATTGGGGTTCACCAGGATGGTTTGGTGCATATTTCCCAACTCGCCGATCGTTTTGTCCGGGATCCCAAAGAAATTGTCCAGGTGGGGCAAGTGGTCAAAGTCCGAGTTTTAGAAGTCCAGGAAAAGCTCAAGCGCATCAGTTTAAGCCTACGCAAATCCTAACTTTTCCCTTTTCCCCAGGGCCAAGATCCCCGGTTTCTGGGGACATAACATCAAGAGATTTGGCTTTGCTCTAGGAGAAACCAGAGATCTGATCAGAGTTGCCGATGGCGTAAATCTGGAAAATTAGCGATCGACTGTGGAGCATCGTTCAGAAAGGGGGTAAAATTTGGCAAAACGCTTTTGGCCTTTCACCATGTCTGACTCCGCCAACCCCTCCGAGCAATCCCCCCTAGGCAACGTATTCGTTCCCGGTTCCTTAGACGAAGTGGGGGACGATTCTCCTACCGTGGTCTTACCCATGCAACTGGTCAACCTCGATGATGCTGGACGGACAGACGTAGGACGGCAGCGCAACCACAATGAAGATCAGTTTTTCATTCGCACGGAGACCTTTCGCCAAGAGGGGATACAGGGCCGCCACGTCAAAGCCAAGGGACTCTATATTCTCTGCGATGGCATGGGGGGCCATGCCTGTGGTGAAGTGGCCAGCGCCAAAACCGTGAAATTTCTACGGAACTTCTTTAACGATCGCTGGACAGACTCCCAACTGCCCAATGAAGCAACTATCCGGGAAGCTATCCTGGCCGCCAATACAGAAATCTACAGCACCAACCTCAGCAATGAAAGCTACGGCAGTGGTCGCATGGGGACAACCCTTGTCCTGATGTTAGTGCAGGATACCTCCGTGGCCATTGCCCATGTGGGGGATAGCCGAGCCTATCGATACACCCGCAAAAACCGCCTAGAGCAACTCACCCTGGATCACGAATTAGGCCAGGTAGAAATTTTGCGAGGGGTCGATCCCGATATTGCCTACTCCATGCCCGATGCCTACCAACTCACCCAAGCGATCGGCCCACGGGACAATGAATTTGTGTATCCCGATGTCCGGTTTCTAGAAGTGCAAGAAGATACCCTATTTTTATTGTGTTCCGATGGACTTTCGGACAATGAACTCCTAGAAGAATACCAGGATAGCCATGTTCAACCCCTCCTCAGTTCTCGCACCAATGTCGAAAATGGAGTGGTAGAGCTAATTGATTTAGCCAACGAGTACAATGGCCACGACAATATTACGGTCATTGCCATTCGACTCAAGGTGAAACCTAATATGTCTCTTTTGCCCTAAGGAATGCGGACTTTATAACCTGGAATTTCACGACAAAGACACCAGAAGCCCCGCAGGAACGCCTTTGTGTTCTTTGTGCCTTTGTGGTTTGATAGATTTCCTATTGTATAGAT
>DALYGI010000246.1:5634-6696 GCA_031971595.1 Prochlorotrichaceae cyanobacterium CTOTU29312 | reverse complement strand
GGGCGCAGGTTCCGGGGGGCTGATGTGGGTGAGTAGCGCATCCACCGGGGGCATAATCGTAAAAGGGGCGGTAGCGATCGTTACCACTGCTTCCGTTAAATCCTCTACGGATAAGCTCAAAGACTGAAGTTGCACTTCTCCCAGTAGTAATTGATTGCGCCAATCGAGGGCGATATGTCCCGACACATAGAACGGCTGAGTAAGGGGCTGGGTGGCCAGCAATTGGGTCATGGCTAGGCGAACTTCCATGTTGCTGGGGTTTTGCAATGTCACCCGCGCCTGGAGGGGCAGGGGGAATTCCTGGAGGGGAGTACCGTTAGCGGCGAGAATGTAGCAATGGAGTTCAAATAAATTATAGGCACTGGGAACGATCGTATTGGTGTGTAAACGGAGTTGCAGCCCGGAGGGTACCATCTCCAATGCAGGGGTGGGTTCACCGGAGGGAATTGTCAGATCGAGGGGTTGGGAGGGGGGCTGAAGAGAGGGCTGGTTAGGGATCGCAGTAGGGGGCTGGGTGGGTTCAGGAGGTGGGATAAAAGCTGCTGGCTCAGGCAGTTGGAGGGATTCAAAAGCCTGGATAGATTCAGGACGCTGGGCCGGTTCCGGGGGAACGATCGGGGTGGGGACATCAAAGAAATTCCGGGTTTCCTCATCCTCATCCGCCGCAACCGTGGCGATCGGCTCCATCTCTCCTGCTTCTAAGACCGTATCTAACACTAACCGAGACATCTGCTCCGCAAGGGATCGCAGTTCTTCAACGGTAGCCTGGCGAGGACGGGGGCGATCGGCGGGATCTGGGGTCGCGTTGGGGGGTGTGTTGAGGTCAACGATCGTCTGATCTATTCCTTGATCTATGACCTGAGCTACCGCTTGATCTATAACTTGATCGATCGTCTGATTTATTGCTTGATCTATGGTTTGAGCGATCGTCTGATCTATGGCTCTTGGCTCTACCGTTGGATCTAGTTCTCTTAAATCTAGTTCCGTTAAATCTAGTTCTTTTAAATCTAGTGCTGTTGGATTTACGATCGCTGAGGTGACGATCGCCGGATCTATCCCCCT
>DALYGI010000246.1:0-5534 GCA_031971595.1 Prochlorotrichaceae cyanobacterium CTOTU29312 | reverse complement strand
GGAATGGGGGCGGGATTAGGTTGAATTTTATCCGGTTGAATCTTATCAGGCTGAATCTTGCGGGGGGGCCAGTTTTCCAGATCCTCTTCCTGAGCTAGAACCCGTAATTCAACAATGTGCTGCCAGCCATTTTCCCCCATATCCATCAGCAAATTACTGCTACATTGAATCCGCCAATTGCCCGATCGCAAGGTGGTAAAGGGCAAAACAGGCATAATCCCCTTGGCGTTGGTATTCCGGTTCCAATGCTGGGTGCGGCGCTTGGGGGGCATCTCCTCCGGTGACCAGTAACTCACCTCCACTAACACCTCGGTCTGCGGTTGCTGGGTGCGGGCCACAATGCGGTAGCGACCTTCTAGAATTTCTACGGTCGGGGGCTCTAGGGGCAACCAAACACGATCGCCTTCTTTTTGGAGGAGAAACTCGCAGACTTTCATGGCAAGGGGGAGGAAGGTGAATGCCCATACTATAGCCAAACTATACAGCAATTCTCATGAGGAAACCCCTCTGTAAGGTCTCCGTGACTTCTCTGGGGTTTCTTTGGGATTTCTCCGTGACTTCTCCGGGACTTCTCAAAGTAATGGCTCCGTGAGTTCTGGATCCTCCTTTTGTTATTCAGCTTGTTATTACCCTTGCCAACAGCGAGTATGATTTATTTCACTGACGCAGATGATAGCCGTTACAGACATCGGTACAGACCTCTTGCAGACCTATTACAAATCAAACCCATTACAAATCAAGGACAAGCGATCGTGAAACAAACGTGGTTGGGTTCCAACGCCTTCAAACCGAAAGCCTTAAAATCCAGTGTTCTCAAACCCAGATGGTGGCGATTTCTGGGCTGTTTACTGAGTGTCTGGTTTTTGGTGATAGCCTGTCAGGGAAACCCCAATCCGGGGGGCAGTAATGCGCCTACTCCCGCCCAACCCGATCGCTTGGTTCTGGGAACCACCAGCAAAGGACGAACCTTGGATCCCGCCGATGCCTACGAAATTTTGGCAGGGAATTTACTCTATAACCTGGGCGATCGTTTATACACCAACAAGCCGGGAACTAGGGAACTGGTGCCCCAATTGGCGACGGCTTTGCCCACGGTAAGCGAGGATGGGTTGACCTATACCATTCCTCTCCGGGAAGGGGTGGTGTTTCACGATGGTACGCCCTTCAACGCGGAGGCCATGGCCTTTTCCTTAAATCGGTTTCTGGACAACCAGGGCACCCCCGCCTACCTGCTTAGTAATGTGGTGGAGAGCATCCAAGCCAGCGGTGACTACGAGCTAACCATTACCCTTCAATATCCCTTCGCTGCCTTTCCCCAAGTGCTTTCCTTTACGGGGTTGTGTGCCATTTCTCCCCAAGCCTATGGAACCAATCCTAAAGAGTTTCAACCCTCTACTTTTGTGGGAACCGGGCCCTATCGCCTCGCGGAATTTGGCCCCGATCGGATTCGGTTAGATGCCTTTGATCAATATTGGGGCGAAAAACCGGCCAATGCGGGCATTGATATTCAGATTCTCTCCAGTTCCGCCAATTTATTTAACGCCCTACAAACGGGCTCCGTAGATTTAGGTTACCAAAGCCTGGATCCGGATCAGATTCGTACTTTGCAGGAGCAAAGCCAACAGGGGAATATTCAGGTTTTAACCACTCCTGGTAACGGTATTCATTACCTCACGGTGAATGTTCTTAGTAAACCCTTAGATCAAAAGCCCGTCCGACAAGCCCTTGCTGCTGCGATCGATCGGGAATTTTTGAGTGAACGGGTTTTCCAAAATCAAGTGGATCCCCTGTATAGCCTAGTGCCGGGAAATATTCCTGCCCATGCCCCAACCTTTGAACGTTATCAGGGAGAGGCGGCCCTAGAAACGGCTAAAAAACAATTGGGTGAAGCCGGATTTTCTGCTACAAATCCCGTCAATATTGACCTCTGGTATCGATCGAATATTAACAGCAACGTGCTGGCAGCCAATACCCTCAAAGCCCTCATTGACGATCGGATGGGGGGGGTGATGGTGGTCAACCTTCAGGGAGTGGAAGCAGCAACGGCCTATGATAATTTAGATAAAGGGGCTTATCCTGTTTTTCTCTTAGATTGGGCACCGGACTTTTTAGATGCGGATAACTACATCGATCCCTTTATAGCCTGTGAAAAAGGTTCCCCAGAAAAAGGCTGTGAAGCAGGATCCAGCCAGTATCAAGGCTCCTTTTACTATAACGATCGGGTGCAAACCCTCATTCAAACCGCACGAAAAGCAACAGATTCAGCGGAACGGCAAAAGGTCTTAACCGAACTGCAAACGATCGTCGCGGAAGATGTGCCCTTTATTCCCCTTTGGGAAAATAAGGCCTTTCTCTTTGCCCAAAAAACGATCGCTAATGTGAGTTTAGAACCCACGCAACACATTAACTTTTCTTTGTTAAAACGGGGGAGTTAAAGTCTATGTTTATGTCTCGTTTAATTCAACTTTCCCAAGCCATTGATGGGGTAATCGATCGCTTAGGTAAGGCCATGACCTGGCTCATTATCGTGACGATCGTGGTGGGATTTTATAACGTCGCCATGCGGTATGTCGGGCGATTCATTGGGGTTTCCCTCTCTTCCAATGCCCTGATTGAATTGCAGTGGTATTTATTTTCCCTGATGTTTTGTTTAGGGTTTGCCTACATTCTCAAACATGGCTCCAATGTGCGCGTCGATTTTCTGTATAGCCATTGGAACCTTAAACATCGCGCTTGGATTGATTTGGTCGGAACCGTCCTATTTCTCATTCCCTTTTGTATCCTCGGATTATGGGTCAGTTGGGGGCCCATTCTTCAATCCTGGGGGTACTTGCCCGATGGCTCTTGGGGCACTTGGGAAATGTCCTCCGATGCCAATGGTTTACCCCGCGCCCCCATTAAAACCATGATCATCGTTGCTTTTGCCACCCTGCTGATCCAAAGTATTTCCCAAACCATTAAATACCTCGCCATTCTTCAGGGGTACACTCAAGTCGCCGATCGCTTAGAACGGGATGCAGAAACCGCCCATTTAGAATAGGTAGAATAGGACTAAATTGCTGAAAAGAGCAGAATAGAATTGAATTTTCAGGGCATAGTCACTATCATAAAAGATAACCCTTTTTTTCCCTTCATTCTGCCTGAGTGTCATCGCCATGTCTCCCCTGTCTTTGCCCACCAAACCGCCCACCAAACCGTCCCTGACTGTACCCACTAAGCCCCGATCGTCGCCCCCTGAACTGATTACCCAAACCAGTGATTGGGATGTGCCCCTACCCGCCTGGTTAAAACATCACTTCCTTTGTCAACAGGAACTCTTAGCCCATCCTGAACCAACAGACCTTAAAAATACTGCCGAGATTCTACCGATCCCCTCCTCAAAAGAAGATCATAATTTAATTTGTCGAGCTTTCCAATTTGCCTATTCGCTACACCAAGGGCAAACACGCGCCTCAGGAGAGCCCTACATTGCCCACCCCATCGCTGTGGCCGGAATTTTACGAGATCTAGGGGGAAGTGCCCCCCTCATTGCCTCCGGCTTTTTGCATGATGTGGTGGAAGATACGGATATTACCGTGGCTGAGTTAGAAACGGTTTTTGGTGCGGAAGTGGCCCGCTTAGTGGATGGGGTAACCAAACTTTCTAAGTTTAATTTTTCTAGTAAAACCGAACGCCAGGCGGAAAATTTTCGCCGGATGTTTGTGGCCATGGCTCAGGATATTCGGGTGATTATTGTTAAACTAGCCGATCGCCTCCACAATATGCGAACCCTAGAGCATTTACCCCCAGAAAAACGGGTTTTAATTGCCCTGGAAACACGGGAAATTTTTGCCCCTCTCGCTAATCGTTTGGGGATTGGACAAATTAAATGGGCCTTGGAAGATTTATCCTTTAAGTATTTAGAGCCGGAAGCTTATAAAGAAATTAAAACTTTGATTGCAGATAAACGAATCGATCGAGAAGAACGGATTAACAGCGCGATTCAACGAATCCAAAGTCGGCTCCGCCATGCCAAAATTAACCCCGTTGAAGTGAGTGGCCGGCCCAAACATCTCTATAGCATCTACCGCAAGATGCAAACCCAAAATAAACAATTTAATGAAATCTATGATGTGGCCGCAGTGCGGATTATTACCGAAAATACTGAAGAATGTTACCGCGCCCTAGCGATCGTTCATGACCTGTTTCGTCCGGTTCCGGGTCGGTTTAAGGACTATATTGGTCTACCCAAGCCCAACCACTATCAATCTTTACACACCACGGTTATTGGCCTGTCCGGTCGTCCCATGGAGGTACAAATCCGCACCCAAGAAATGCATTACGTGGCGGAATATGGGATTGCGGCCCACTGGAAATATAAGGAAAGTGCCGGTTCCACCCCCAGCTTTAACTCAGCGGACGAAAAATTTAGCTGGCTCCGGCAATTGGTAGATTGGCAAACGGATTTTAAAGACGATCGGGAATACCTGGAAAACATCAAAAACAACCTCTTCGATGAAGATGTGTATGTCTTTACCCCCCAAGGTGATGTGGTGGCCCTGCCCCGCTCTGCCACCCCCGTGGATTTTGCCTATCGCATTCACACAGAAGTGGGTCATCACTGTGCTGGCGCTAAAATTAACGATCGTATTAGTCCCCTAGATACCCACTTAAAAAATGGGGACATTGTGGAAATTATCTGTCAGAAAAACGCCCATCCCAGCCTGGATTGGATTAACTTCGTCGTCAGTTCCAGTGCCAAAAATCGGATTCGGCAATGGTTTAAGCGGTTCCACCGGGACGAAAACATTCTGCGGGCACGGGAAATGTTAGAAAAAGAACTGGGCAAAACCGGCCTGGATGCCCTGCTCAAATCCCAACCCCTGCAAACCGTCGCGGAGCGCTGCAATTACATCTCCGTGGAAGATTTACTGGCCGGTCTGGGCTATGGGGAAATTACCTTAAACGCCGTGGTTAACCGCATTCGGGAAGCCGTGCGCCAGCAGTCCGCCCTGCCCACCACCCCAGAATCCAACGAAGAGGTTTTACGATCCCTCGTCCAATCCCATCGGGCCAGCCCCTCCTCCAGTTCCCACACCCCCATTTTGGGCATTGAAGGGCTGGTGTACAAACTCGCGGGGTGTTGTAGCCCCCTACCCGGAGAGCCCATTATCGCCTCGATCGCTTTGGGGGGGCATGGTCTGAGCATTCACCGCCAAGGCTGCACCAACCTCGATCACATCCCCGGCGATCGGCTGATTCCCGTCAGTTGGAACACGGAATCCCAGCAAGGCCGGGCCAAAACCTATCCCGTGCGGCTACGGTTAGAAGTAATCGATCGGGTGGGAGTATTGCGGGATGTGCTGAACCGCCTCATTGATCAAAGCATTAACGTCAACAATGCCAACGTCAGTACCGCCAGCAACCGGCCTGCCCGCATTGATCTCTGTTTAGACATTGCCAGCCATCGCCAACTCTGCCAACTCTCCGCCCAACTCAATAAAATGAGTGATGTGCTTTCTGTCACCCGTTTGGGGGCTCCCACGGAAGAGACT
>DALYGI010000245.1:0-6722 GCA_031971595.1 Prochlorotrichaceae cyanobacterium CTOTU29312 | reverse complement strand
ACTTAAAAGACTACGAGGGAGCGATCGTTGATTACAACAAAGCGATCGAACTCAATCCTAACTATGATAATGCTTACTACACTCGCGGTCTTGCCTATCAGCGACTCAACGAAAGACAACGGGCATTGGCGGACTTTCGGGAAGCGGCGCGGCTTTATCAGCAGCAGGGCAATACGACTTGGTATCAGAAGGCTAACGATCGGATTCGGGAGTTAGAGGGCTAAGGAAACTTGGAAAAGCGGTTGAGGACGAAGCATCGTTTTTTAATGGGGGAGAAGAAGCGATCGGTTTTTGGGGTTTTGTGAGGTAGAAAATTCAAGTTCCTTCCCTAAACAACAGCCATGAATTCCGGCTCATATACAAGGCGCAGCAGCTTATGAATCGGCACCGTTTCCATCGCATAGGTTTGCCCCCGATCGTCCACAAAATCAACCAAACACGCTTCGTCATCAAAGAGCATTAGGACTGTTCCTACCTGTCCCCGTTTCAGCACGATCGGCTTCTGTATTGCCTTATGAATACTGGTAATCTGATCCATTAACGCGACTAAATCATACTCTTGTAGTAACATTGGATTCGGGAGTTAGGGGGCTAGGTTTAAGGAACTGAATTTGATGTTAAAGAGGGGTTGAGACGATCGATCACTTCTTGCAGAGAAAACGTATCCGATCGATCGCTTAATGGTTTAGTGTTTTCTAAAGAATCAGGGCGATCGTTAAGTTCCGCTTCGATCGTTTCTAAAGACAAAATAGGAGATTCAAAAGCTTCTTGAAACCAGTGAATGAGTTGCAGTAAATCTTCAAGAGAAGATCCTAGAGCCTCGACAGGCTTTTTACCATAGGCGATCAATGTTCCATTATTTTCGTAGAAAACTTCTCGGATGGAATAACGATCGGCGGAGTCTCGGAAAATACGATATGTCCAGAGCATTATGGGTTCCTCCTTCTGGGGCTGCCTAACCAAGGAATGCCTCTAAAGTTTAAGATATTATTCGGTTTACTGCCAATGCGCTCAATCCGCACGATGCGAATCACGGTATCGACATTATAAATTACACGATACTCACCTACTCTTAATTCCCATTCACCAATTTCTGGAGGATCACGGCGGAATCGATTTTGGGTTTCTAGAGTTGGATCATAGGTGAGTCGGAATTGGATTGCATCTAATATAATATTTTGTTCATATTTACGAAAATACTGAAGATCCTCTAGGGCTGTTCGGGTGAAATCAATTTCATACATACAATCCATCGCTTTCAACTACAAAAAGCCACAATACAGCAGTCCTAAGTCAGTTGTATTTTTTCGGTTGAGGGCGAAGCATCGCTGAAAGCCTTACACAGTCAGGATCAAATTTTAAAATCCCGCACAACACATTTAGGACTCCTGTATCATAACACAGGAAACAAAGAACCTATCAGAAACTCGGTGAAAACCAACGGGCATTAGCAGATTTTCGGGAAGCGGCGCGGCTTTATCAGCAGCAGGACAATACGACTTGGTATCAGAAGGCTAACGATCGGTGTGGTAAACTGAGTTAAAGTTGGGTATCATGGCTACCCAAGATCTCGATCGTTTTAGCTCTTCAGACAAGAAGAATATGTCACTAAATCAAAATCAATCTCTGAATATGCTTAAAATGGATAAAAAAGCATTTTCTGTGTCTTCTCTTGATGATGAGTCTGATGAACAGAAATATTGGCTTTCAAAGCCTCCCATTGAACGTCTCTATTGTGTAGAAATCCTGAGGCAAATAATGTATGGCTACGATCCACTTACCACAAGACTTCAGAGATTTTTTGAAGTTGCTGAACTCTTATGAAGTTGAATATCTGCTCGTTGGTGGCTTTGCTCTCTTGAAATAAACAGACTCGCCCATCCAGCAGTATCGATAAACAGGTCACTCACCAGACTGCATCTCCCGTTCAAGGGATTCTGCTAGATAGCGATCGTGATTTTCAGCTAGATCAGTGGTTTCTAAATGTAAAGTACCAATGAGTGAGCTAAGGGGGGGCACAGGTTCAGCAGCATCATGGAAAAGCCCTGAAGACTCCGGTAGTTTCTGGGTCAACAGAGCCAAACCAGACTCCGTTCCAATCTGCCTGAGTGCTTCAGCCGCAGCCTGTCGAACTTCCCCATCGTGATCCTCAAGTGTTCGCTCTAGGGCAGAAACAACCGTTTCTGTGCCAATGAACGCTAATTCTTCAACGATTTGTAGTTGATGAGCATAGATTATCTCTACTCCTAATGTTTCTCGAAATTTGTCTTGAAAATCAGGTTTTGCTTGCTCTAATCTTTGGTTGTCTTTGCATCTGATCCAATTACCCCATAATTCTACTAGATAAGCCTGATCTTCTTCCAAAACCTCAACGATCTTGCCTGTTGTTCCTTCGGGAACCGTGGTATATTGTTCTAGGGCATTTGTAAAATCTCCATGTATTGAAATAGGTTCTAATAATTGCACAAGATCAAACAATTTAAACGATTTCATTTGTACCTCCTCCTTTTTTGTCTGGAATAGCTGTCACGAATCTAGCAATATTTTCATCTTTCTCCACAATTGTTGCTTATCGCCACCAACACCGGGTAGGGATTCGCGGGATAGCAAGTATTCTGCTTTGGAGAGGGGAAAAAATAAAGATTCGATCGCATTGATCACTGATCAACCCCCAACACCAGCGTTTTAACCAGACTAATTCTAGCCTTTACAACAGCTTTGAGAGCGATCGTTTTGCAGGCTCTCATGACACAATAGCCTCATCCCGCCTTAGTAAAGGTAGAGCAAGAACGATCGTTTCCCGTGCTGGAGCAACAGGTTTTACCCTTTTTGCAAGTGGAAATGATCAAAGATGCGGCCTTTGCGAACACCCTCCAAGCCTTGGCGGAGCAGTTGCAACAGTCTTTAGAAAAGAGCAGTGCAGAAACGATCGCTATGAATGTCCAGGCTTATGATCAGAGTACGGTTCAGCAAGTCGGCAAAATTGAAGCGGAGACAGTGAACTTTTAACAGGTAACCCGCTTGCCAGAGGACTTTAGGGGGATTCCGGGAATTTGTTTGGCCCTAGAGGGACAGAGTAATGTCATAATTCAGGACGCGAGTCTCTTAACCTTTGTCGTCCCATGCGCTCCCCAGATTCTTTGCGTCGTACCAAAATTGTTGCCACGATCGGCCCTGCAACAAGCCACCCCGATGTTTTACGATCGCTGATTGAAGCGGGAGCCAACACCTTCCGGCTTAATTTTTCCCACGGCGACCACGAGGATCACCGTCGCAGTATCCGCCTCATTCGCCAGGTGTCCTTTGAGTTAAATCAGCCGGTGGGGGTTTTACAGGATTTACAGGGGCCCAAAATTCGCCTCGGACGGTTTAAGGATGGCCCCATTACCCTCAAAAAGAATGATCCCTACGTTTTAACCAGTGTTCCCATGCAAGGAACTCAGGAGAAAAGCAGTATTAGCTACGATCGCTTAGCGGATGAAGTGCCGGAGGGGTCGCGCATTCTCCTAGACGATGGCAAGGTGGAAATGCTGGTGGAGCGGGTGGATCCCGCCGAGCAAAATCTTTACTGTCGGGTGACGGTGGGGGGTGTCCTCTCCAATAATAAAGGGGTGAACTTTCCAGGGGTTTATCTGTCCGTCAAGGCCCTCACGGATAAGGATAAGGAAGACCTGATTTTTGGGCTGGATCAGGGGGTGGATTGGGTGGCCCTCAGCTTTGTCCGCAACCCTGCCGACATTTTGGAAATTAAAGAACTGATCGCCAGCATGGGCAAACGGGTTCCCGTCATTGCCAAAATTGAAAAGCACGAAGCGATCGAGCAAATGATGGAAATCCTCTCCCTCTGTGATGGGGTGATGGTGGCCCGGGGGGATCTGGGGGTAGAAGTGCCCGCTGAAGATGTGCCGATTTTACAAAAACGCCTGATTGCCACCGCCCGCCAGTTAGCGATCCCGGTCATTACCGCTACCCAAATGTTGGATAGCATGGTCAAAAGCCCCCGGGCTACCCGTGCAGAAATTTCCGACGTGGCCAACGCCATCTTAGACGGTACGGATGCGGTGATGCTCTCCAATGAAACCGCCGTGGGGGATTACCCCATCGAAGCGGTGGCCACCATGGCCCGTATTGCCACCCGCATCGAGCAGGAACAGGCCATCGCCTCCGCCCCTCCCACCGAAGCCCAATCCATCTCCCAAGCCATCAGTAACGCCGCCGGAACGATCGCCAAGGAACTGAATGCCTCCGCGATTATGACCTTAACCAAAACCGGTGCGACCGCCCGCAATGTCTCCAAGTTCCGCCCCATCACCCCCATTTTGGCCATTACCCCCCATGTGGACGTAGCCCGGCAACTGCAACTGGTTTGGGGCGTGCGCCCGCTGCTAGTTTTAGATTTACCGTCCACGGGGCAAACCTTTGAAGCGGCGATCAACGTTGCCCAAGAAAAGAACTTTCTGGAAGCGGGGGATTTAGTGGTAATGACCGCTGGCTCTTTGCAAGGGGTTGCGGGCTCCACGGACTTAATTAAGGTGGAACTGGTCACCTCCATCCTGGGGCGAGGCATAGGCATTGGCCAGGGGGCCGTGAGTGGCCGGGCGCGGGTTGCCCACACCCCCGCAGAAATCAAGGGCTTTAATCCTGGGGAAATTTTGGTGGTGTCTAAAACCAGCGCAGACTACATCGAAGCAATTCGTCAATCTGGCGGCATCATCACCGAAGAAGACAACTTAACCAGCCATGCGGCGGTGATTGGTCTGCGCTTAGGGATTCCGGTGATTGTAGGAGTCAAAGAAGCCACCCGCACCATTCGGGAAGGGTCACTGTTGACCTTAGACGTGCAACGGGGCTTGGTTTATTCCGGCACTGGCGGCCCCCTCAAAGCGGAGCAATCGGGGTGGTTTTCGCCTTCCTAGGGGTTCGGTAGGGAATGGGGAATAGGGAATGGGGAATAGGGAATAGACTTTATAAGGGGGTTTAGTCGAGTAGACCTCGTTTTTTCAGGCGACTTAGGGCATCTTCAGCCGCGTCTTTTTCGGCATTCTTTTTACTTCGCCCTTTGCCTTCCCCATAGCACTTATCTGCCACATAAACACGGGAAATAAATTCAGGATTATGATCTGAGCCACCAACTTTTTCTGTTACATACTGGGGCGGTTGCGTTATGCCTTTTTTTTGTATAAACTCTTGAAATCGATTCTTAGAATCAACACTCGATCGGGCGATCATTTCCGTAGCGGGTACAGACCTAAAAAACGCTTCAATTAAGGGTCTTAAAACTTCAATATTCTGCTGATGATCCAAATAATAAGCGCCCACGACAGCCTCAAAGGTACTACTCAGCAAATTCGGATTCTGATACCCCCCATCCCGGATCGCGCCCTGTCCTAAGCGCATTCTAAAGTCTAACCCCACTTCAATGGCAAATTTGGCCAATTGTTTTTCATCCACCAGGGCCGATCGTCTGCGGGTCATTTCATCTTCACCCATTTCAGGATTGAGGTTATAGAGATATTCTCCACTCAGAAAATTTAAAATGGCATCTCCCAAAAATTCTAGGCGCTCATTATCCCGATCGTTTCCTGGATTTTCATTGACATAAGAAGAGTGGGTTAGGGCACGGCGTAACAGTTTTTCGTCACCAAAGTCTAATAATGGATGTTTCTTCATTTTTTTACCTATTTATGAACAACACAGTTATTTTCTACATCAAGCTATAGTAAATCACAGAGAGGATAAAGATACAAATTAGAGATTGTCAAATTTAACAATTACTCTAATTGTACTTTACCCTATGCTCTCGTAATCAGACCTTATCCTAACGTTTCGTAGTGAGGACTTTAGTTCTAAACTCACTGACCTAAAGTTGTTTTTGGATCAACAAACTTAGGATCTTTATTCACCTTATGCGAAGGATGACAGTGCTTTGAACTACGATTTTTCGTTGAATTTTTCACTTGAAGCGAAAAATGGTTAGGCGGGTAAAGGCTATTACCACGAGCTTGATTACACGATCGACAAGCCAATCG
The DNA here is from genome assembly GCA_031971595.1 of Prochlorotrichaceae cyanobacterium CTOTU29312. Classification (GTDB taxonomy): domain Bacteria; phylum Cyanobacteriota; class Cyanobacteriia; order Prochlorotrichales; family Prochlorotrichaceae; genus JBEAPM01. The sequence continues at coordinate 693 of DALYGI010000245.1, read as the reverse complement.
TAGATTCTCCGAAGAATTAGAACCTCCTTTACTTTTTGGAATGAGATGATCCAGAGTCAAATCTTCTAAAGATTGCTCACGCCGACACCACCAACACCGACAACCAAAAATAGCAACAAGTTGCTTTTTTAGGGAATTCTTTTGTTTTGAACTCATAGTCATAGCAATTATTCCGGGCTAAATTTCCTTAGCATCGGAATATCAAGGGATGATTCAGAACTAAATGATGTAACCAAACGAGCCCATCAAAGTCGATCGATGAAGCATCATAACGTATGCCCATTCTGATCTACTTGTACTGTCTTGCAGGTACACTCTAGTTTGATACAAGCCCAAAAAATACCAATATGCTTTGATAAAGCAAGGTTTTGATATTTTCGCCTTGTGATAAGCGTCTCAAGCGCACTATCTCTATCCCTCGAATAGTGCAGATCCAGTAGGCTGAATCAGTAACTACCTGCCCTTATCCCCAACTGGGGAAGGATTCTCAAATATTCACTGAACCAGAATACTGGACTTGCGTTTACTCGAGAAATGGAGGTAATGCGTATGAGACGAACATCTAGGCGTTGATATTCGCGTTGCATGAATTCATTAGGCCACAGAAAATTTTAAACGTCAAGGGCAACATTTCTGATACAGCAAAAATAAATTCAAAATAGTAATCTGAGATACAGACATCCAAAAAGCTCT
>DALYGI010000244.1:0-6740 GCA_031971595.1 Prochlorotrichaceae cyanobacterium CTOTU29312 | reverse complement strand
AGGAGTTTTGGGTTTTGAGTTTTGGGTTTTGAGTTTTGGGTTTTGAGTTTTGGGTGAGGAGTTTTGGGTTTTGGGTTTTGGGTTTTGGGGCTGGGGACTATCAGTTATTTCTGGCTATTTGCGGCTATTTCTGAACTAATGGAAGAAACGATCGCTAAGAGGATGCCGATGATCTTGTCAATTTGATTGATGTAATATTCTTAATGCTGCCATCCCCTGCCCCCCCCTATTCTCACCGCCTGAACTGCCATGAGTTTTTCCTTAACTTGCCCCCTACCCCTCACCCAATATCCTCAAATTTTGATGGGACACGGTGGGGGCGGACGCTTAACCCATCAACTCATTGAACAGATCTTTCGCCGCACCTTTCAACCCCAGGATGGTTCTCCCCCCCATGATGCGGCCATTTTACCGGCTCCATCAGCAGGAGAATCCCTGGCCTTTACCACAGATTCCTATGTGATTCATCCCCTGATTTTTCCTGGTGGGGACATTGGCAAGCTGGCCATTTGTGGCACGGTCAATGATTTGGCCATGGCGGGGGCCCGGCCCCTCTACCTGAGCGTGGGGTTTATTTTGGAGGAAGGGCTGCCCATGGAAACCCTGTGGACGGTGGTGCAATCCATGCAGCGCACAGCGGCGGAGGCGGGGGTAACGATCGTTACGGGGGATACCAAGGTAGTGGATCGGGGCAAAGGGGACGGCATCTTTATTAATACGGCGGGCATTGGGGCGGTGGCATCTGGAATTCGTATTGCCCCCCAATACGTCCAACCCGGTGATGCTATTTTACTCAGCGGCGATCTGGGGCGACATGGCATCGCCATTATGGCTTTGCGGGAAGGGCTAGAATTTGAAACCACGATCGAGAGTGACTGCGCCCCCCTACACCGGCCCGTGCAAGCCCTCCTAGAGGGCGGAATTGAGGTGCATTGTCTGCGGGACTTAACCCGTGGGGGCTTAGCCAGCGCCTTAAATGAAATTGCCCAAGGGCGAGAACTCAACCTCACGATCGCCGAAAACCTGATCCCCGTAGAAGGACAGGTGCAGGGAGCCTGTGAAATTTTGGGCTTTGATCCCCTCTATGTGGCCAACGAAGGGCGCTTCATTGCCTTTGTACCCGCTGCCCAAGTGGAGCCCGCCCTAACCCTGCTCCGATCGCACCTGCCCCCAGATTCCCAGCCCTGTTGTATTGGCCAGGTGGAACTCGATGGATCGGGGGGTGGACGGGTGATTCTCAGCAGTCGGGTGGGATCGCGGCGGTTCTTAGAACTGTTGAGTGGGGAGCAACTGCCCCGAATCTGTTAAACGATAAAAACTTGGGTAAGAGTCATAGGCTAGAACTTAGAAAAATTGTTTCAGGGCCGATCGTAATTCAGCAATTTCCTGATCAATTTTAGTAGAGTCCCCCTCCTTGGCCGCCCGGACAACACACTCTGTTAGATGCTCATCCAAAATAGTGCAAGCCACCTTATCCAGGGCTCCCCGCACCGCAGCTACCTGGGTTAACACCTCAGGACAGGGACGATGTTCCTGAATCATCGACTTAATCCCTCGGATATGTCCCTCAATGCGAGACAACCGATTGACCAAGCGACGCAGGGAAGCTTCATCGTGGACGTGGTTATGAGTATGATTCGGATCAGAGCTTTCGGGATGGAAACTGGAATCCAGGGAATCGATCGGTTCTTGCTCCGCTTGCACAGCAACTTTGATGGAACCTAAGGATTGGGTCTCTAAGCTTTCAGGGGCGCTATTCATGGCGGGGCTTAAACTAAGATGGATCTGCACTGCTAGGTCAGGAGGTAGGTGGGTAGAGAAGGAGGTCAGTAGGATAGCTAGGTAGACAAAAGATTCTCTCTGATTTCAAAAGGAAATGGGTATAATTCAACAAATTCACGGCGTGTACAACTTAAAGTGCCAAGCTCCCCCAACCTAAGCCTAACCTAACCCTACCCTAAACCCAAAAGGGCATTTGCCTTATGGTCTCTTTTCGATCGTTTTATCAATCCCTAAGATTGCCGCTAGGACTCCTGCCCCTAGGGGGGAAGGGAACGCCTTGGCCTGTGGGGGACACAAACCTGTGGATGGGGGTAACCCTAGGGATAATGTTAGCCGGGCAGCCCCTGGCTTTAGCCCAGACTCCGAAAGTGACCCTCCCGGAGGCAACACCAGCGCCCCAAGAGACGGTTATTGATCAACCCAAATTAACGATCGGCGATCAGGGGCCCTTGGTTCAACAACTGCAATTTTACCTTAAGGAATTAGGATACTTTACGGAAGAGCCGAATGGGGTGTTTGGGGAATCTACCGCCGCCGCTGTGCGATCGTTACAATCCCGCAAGGGGTTAGCAACGGATGGGGTGATGAATACCGAGACTTGGGCGGCGTTAACCACGGACTATCAGGTGAATAGCCTAGATTTAAGTGCCCCAGAGGGTTCCCAGGCCGATCTACCCGCTCCCACCCCCAGCCCGAAAACAGACCCGGTGGAGTTAGCCTCGCCCCCCACTCCTAAACCCAGTCAGGCCGAAAAAGAGCTTAAGGCGCTTGGAGATCCCAATAGTCCAGATCCCAATAGCTCTGATCCTGATAGCCCAGATCCCAACAGTCCAGCCAAAGATAGCGCTAGCGCTTCAGATACAACAGATGGGACTTCAGAAGGGGCTTCTGCCCAAGAGACTGCCGCAAAAACGGACTCCTCTTTTCCCCTACTGCGAATCCTTTTGGGAGCCCTGACCCTAGGCTTAGGGGGTGTTTGTCTCTGGCAATTGCTCCGCCTTACCCAAACCCAGAACTCCACCACTAGCGCAGAAATCCCTAGTCCTCCAAGGGAAATTAGCTCTGGAGTGCCTAGACAAACCTTAGAATTTGTGCCCCATGCCCAGCCTCCCGCAGATGGCGCTTTTTCTAGGGAAGATGTAACTGCCATTACCTATCGGGTTAAAACCGAGCCTAGTAAAACCGATCGCAGTGGACAGGATCCCGTTCACGCTAATCATGAAAACGATCGCGCCATCACCCAACCGATCGGATCCAGCTTAGCCAGGCCGGAAGTAACCACATCGGAACTATCCTGGCGACAGCCCCTTGATAAGGTGGAATCCTTAATCGAAGAGTTGGGCAGTAATGCCATTACCCAGCGCCATCAAGCCATCTGGGAATTGGGGCAACAGGCGGATGGTCGGGGCATTAAACCCCTGATGGAATTGCTTCCCCTAGCGGATTCCCAAGAACAAAGTTTAATTGTGGCAGCCCTGAGTGAGATTGGGGTCAAAACCTGTAAACCCATGAAGCAAGTCCTCGCCCTCTCCCTGGATAGTTCCAATCCAGAAGTGAGAAAAAATGCCATTCGGGACTTATATCGGCTTTACGAAACGGTGATGCAATCTAGCCAATTAATCAAATATGCCCTCAACGATCCGGATCCAGAAGTACAGGCCACCGCTGCCTGGGCGCTCGATCAAATGGCTCGCCTGAATCAGGCCAATATTCCCCGGCACTTTAAGCCAGAGTTTCAGAAAGATTGACCCCGGCTAGACATTCCAAACCTAATCCCATAGAGAAGACGATCGAGAAGAACACCAGAAGAGCACAAGAAGAACACGATCGAAGGGGTATACTGGAACCATCTTTTGAGTGAGTTTTATTGAGTTTGGGTTTGGGATGAGTGACTCCGAACAATTTAGTCTGTTTAACCTGCCTGATAGTAATGGCTCCCCCCCTTCACCGCCCCAGGCCTCGCCGCCCCTCGGGGATCTGGCCTTAATTCCAACCTCCGCCCAAGTCCCCATTCCCCCCGGCACCTTTCAGACCATGGCGGACTTGCAGGAACCCTGTAGCCATTGCCAGCGGTGTGAACTGGGTCAAAGCCGTACCCATGCAGTCATTGGGCGCGGCAATCCCCAAGCCTCCCTGATGTTAATTGGGGAAGGCCCCGGACAACATGAAGATGAACAGGGGCTCCCTTTTGTGGGCAAATCCGGGCAATTATTAGATAAAATCCTCGCCTCCGTAAACTTTAATCCGGCTCAGGATGTGTACATCTGCAACGTGGTCAAATGTCGCCCACCGGGAAACCGCAAGCCTGAACCCCCAGAAATGGCCGCCTGCCTGCCCTACCTCCTAGAGCAAATTCGCCTCATGGATCCCAAACTGATTCTCTTAGTGGGAGCAACCGCAGTCCAAGGGATTTTGGGCAGTAAAATTGTGGGCAAAGCAGGCATTTCTAAACTGCGGGGACAGTGGTACACCTGGCAAGATGCCCAAGGCAAAGAACGGCTCTGTATGCCCATTTTTCACCCTTCCTATCTCCTACGGAATCAATCCCGTGAAAAAGGCAGCCCCAAATGGCTCACCTGGCAAGATATTCAAGCAGTCAGGACAAAATACGATGAATTGGTTTTTTAAAGGGAAGGGACAACCGGGTTGTTGCTTAAACGGGCTAAACGTTCTTCCCGTAAAAAGTTAATCATTTTCTGATCCTCTAGCTTGATGTGGTTAATCAACCAACTGGTTAAAAAATGGGACACATCAATGGTTAATTTTTTCAGGTCTTGTTGAGCTTGATGTTGCAGAAACACTTCCACTTTTTGTCTAAGTAACTGATGCTTTTGGCGATGATGCTCATAGTCAGGGTAATGGGTTTTGAGCATGAACTGCTCTTCCGTCTCAAAGTGAATGGTTGTATAGTTCTGTAAGCTTTTTAGGGTGCGCTGTAACAACTCTTCCGCATGACCCGCTAACATCGCACTGTGCAACGCATTAATGGCATGAAATAAGCTCTTATGTTGATCATCAATGAGGATATACCCCGTTTCATAGCGATCGTTCCATTGGGCTAAAACCATGCTTTCCGGGGGTATCAACTTAAGGCGAAAACTCCTACACAGAGCCGATCCCAGCCTGCAAGGGTTTCAGCCGATCTACCAGTCCATTTTATTCCACCTTACGTTGGTAGCCCTTTCCGGCACAATTTCCTCAACCGATTCGAGGATGGGAGACGAATCAGACCTGTTAACTTCAGTGATCTTTCCCTTACAAAAATTAATCATCCGTTGGTCTTCTTCTTTGATGTGATGAATAAACCAATGGGTTAATAAGTGAGACAGTTTAATCACTAACCCCTGGGGATTCTGGGTATAGCTTTCGATTAAACTAGAGACCCGTTCCCGAAAGGCTTGGTGTGCCGCCTTATGCTCTTCGTACTGGGGATAATGGTGACGCAGCATAAACTGCTCTTCACTGTCAAAATGGAGGACGGTATAATCCTCAATGAGTTGTAAGGTATCTTTGATCAGGGTTTCTCCCTGCCCCACAATCATGGCACCATTTAAAGCATTAATGGCACTAAAAATACTTTGATGCTGACTATCAATGAGGGGATCGCCAGTTTCGTATTGACTGCGCCATTGAGCAATATTAACGGGCGTAATATGAACTTCACTGTTACCCACTTCGCTTTTGCCATCCATTTCCGTAGCCTCCAGCAAAATATTCGGTAATGATCCGGTAATTCAATTATACAGATGAATGTTCTAGAATGCCCGAAATTTAAAGAATGCAATTTAGTGAAACCGTTCATCTCCCCACCTGCCTCTGAACGAAGAATCAAGGGTTCTAGGCTTTGTGGAAGACTGGTGTGTTAGTCTCAGCGCAATGCACGAATTTGTTCATGATTGCTATTGAGGAAATTGTTACATTTTATTAAGATACCTCTACGGGATGGACGATCGTACTGCCTTTTAATTTAGAGTTGTTTGAGGTTGACGAAGTTTTGCCCTCGAAGATATAATTAGTGATTAAAGCAGTCCTAAGTTGTCTTGTTTCGATCGGTGAAAGCACCAGGAGCAAATTTTGGGATAGCGGATAAAGGAGGACAATTCTAGAGGTTGAGCGAAAAGCCCCCGGTAAGGACACCCGCCCTTGGGGCGGTCACACTCATTAAGCCACCGGCTTTGCCGGGGGTGTCTGACTGAAGAAATTATTCGGAACAGATTTGGAAAGCCCAAGTTTGAGATCGTAGGAGCGATTAAAAATACTGAGGAAGCAGCATCTGAAATTTCAGGTATGAAACCAGTTTTAGAAGTTTTAAGAAGTCAAATAGACCAAGATTTTGAAAACTTAGTTATTGATCTGGGTCAGGAAATAATTACTCATCATTTAAATTGAATCTAAAAATCTGGAATTCTTTTTCTCATAATATTTTCAAATACAAATAAAATGAATTTAAAAATAGATTTACATCATTCTCTATTCCCGATAAAAATGTGGGCTTTTAGTCGAATTGTCCTAGGCATTTTAATTTGCTTTATTATTCCTATTTTATCTGCTGAAAAATTTCAAGATCTGAATTTTGCTGATTTTGGCTGGAACTCTTTTTCGGAGTGGGATAGCTTACACTATAAATCAATTGTAATGAATGGCTACCAATATGCTGATGATGGTAAGGGTTATAATGTTGCCTTTTTCCCTCTGTATCCTTTGTCAATTAAAATTCTAATGCCTTTGGGATTTTCTTTTGAAAGCTCTGGCGTTTTAATTAATAGCTTTAGCTTTTTAGCAGCATTAATTTTATTTTATAGATGGATTCTTGAAAATTATAGTAAAACCATTGCTCAATGGAGTATTGCTATTTTAGCTTGGTCTCCATTTTCTATATTCTGTACAGTAATTTATACGGAGGGTGTATTTCTTTTGTTTAGTATTAGTTCTTTAATATTTTTTGAAAAGAAGAAATA
>DALYGI010000243.1:0-6746 GCA_031971595.1 Prochlorotrichaceae cyanobacterium CTOTU29312 | reverse complement strand
TTAGGGAACAGGTTATAGGGAACAGGGTTGAGTTTTGAGTTATGCGTCAGCCCAATCTCTATAGCGGTTCCTGATTGGATGAAGTACAGCGGATGCCTTACTGGGTAGGGGTTACAGGCATCTGTATGTGCTGTATATATCTTCACGCTGATGAATGCCCGTATTATTGCTGAGTCATGACCATTAGTAATGCTAGTCGTCAACGAATCCGCCAGCGGGCTAACTTTCTGTGCCCGTCGTCTCTGGATTCGCGGAGGCTGGCATCCACCGCCTAATGATCCACAACGGCCAAGCAGTTGAGTGCTTAGTGATCGGTTGCACAGCTTAAGAACTATTCCCTATTCCCTACCCCCTATTCCCTACCCCCTATTCCCTATTCCCTACCCCCTATTCCCTAAAAAAAGAATCCCGACAAAAAGAGTCGGGTTTTGTTGACGGCAAAATAACCCTGTGTTAGTCTAATTTCCATGGTTAAAGGAGCCGGTCTGGGCTCATTATTTCTGGGCTGATTATTTATAGAGGTAACAATCATGGTATTAACCGCAACTTTAGAGGAACAGGTATTACAGGGCCGGTCTTCCGCCAATTTCAAGGAACTGAAGTGTAAGGAGTGTGGCGCTGTCCACGAGGCGAAGGCTGTCCACGTTTGTGAGTACTGCTTTGGCCCTCTAGAGGTCGTTTACGATTACGATGCCATCCGCGCTCAGGTCAGCCGGGAAACGATCGCTGCTGGCCCCAATTCCATCTGGCGTTACCGTGCCTTTCTGCCCGTCGCCACCGACAACTATATTGATGTGGGCACGGGCTTAACCCCTTTAATTAAATCCAATCGCCTGGCCCGCCGCCTCGGTATCAAAAATCTCTACATCAAAAATGATGCGGTGAATATGCCCACCCTCAGTTTCAAAGATCGGGTGGTGTCCGTAGCCCTCAGTCGGGCACGGGAATTGGGCTTTACCACCGTCTCCTGTGCCAGCACCGGCAACCTTGCCAACTCCACCGCTGCGATCGCTGCCCATGCTGGCTTAGACTGCTGCGTGTTCATCCCCGCCGATCTCGAAGCGGGCAAAGTCCTCGGTACCCTCATTTACGATCCCACCGTGATGGCCGTGAAAGGCAACTATGACCAAGTGAACCGCCTTTGCTCTGAAGTTGCCAATACCCACGGCTGGGGCTTTGTGAACATTAACCTCCGCCCCTACTACTCCGAAGGCTCTAAAACCCTCGGCTTTGAAGTGGCAGAGCAATTGGGCTGGCAACTGCCGGATCACATTGTTGCGCCCCTGGCTTCCGGTTCATTGTTCACCAAAATCTACAAGGGCTTCCAAGAATTCGTAAAAGTTGGTCTGGTGGAAGACAAAGCGGTGCGCTTCAGCGGTGCCCAAGCGGAAGGCTGTTCCCCCATTGCCCAAGCCTTCACCGAAGAACGGGATTTCATCGCCCCCGTTAAGCCCAACACGATCGCCAAATCCATCGCCATTGGTAACCCCGCAGACGGCGTTTACGCCCTAGAAATTGCTCGGAAAACCAACGGCACGATCGCCTCGGTCACGGATGCGGAAATTGTAGACGGTATCAAACTTCTAGCGGAAACGGAAGGCATCTTCACCGAAACCGCCGGAGGCACCACGATCGCCGTCCTCAAAAAATTAGTAGAAGCCGGAAAAATTGATCCCGACGAAACCACCGTGGTCTACATCACCGGCAACGGTCTCAAAACCCAAGAAGCGGTTCAAGGCTACATCGGCGAACCCCTAACGATCGAACCCAAGCTCACCAGCTTCGAGCAAGCCCTAGAGCGAGCCCGCACCCTCGATCGGTTAGAGTGGCAACAGGTTCTAGTTTAGGGAATAGGGAATAGGGGTTAGGGAATAGGGAATAGACATATAACTCTATTAACTACTCCCAATTCAAAACTCAAAACTCAAAACTGTCCCCTGTCCCCTGTCCCCTGTTCCCTATAACCTGTCCCCTATCCCCTCCTCCCCAACTCAAAATTCAAAACTCAAAACTCAAAACTTCCATGACAGTTACCGTTCTGATTCCAACTCCACTGCAAAAATTTACCCAAGAGCAAGCATCTCTTGATTTAGAAGCCAAGAGCGTTCAAGAACTGATTGAAGCCCTTGAGCAGGCCTGTCCTGGCATTAAGGAGCGCATTTGTGACGAAGAGGGTAACCTCCGTCGTTTCCTCAATTTCTATGTGAATAGTGAAGATATTCGCTTTTTAGAGGGACAAACTACCCCCTTAGCGGATGGGGATGAGGTCAGTATTGTACCTGCGGTGGCCGGGGGTTAGTCTATTGTATGTAGCGATGACGTACCGATGACAATCTCCGATCGAGATGGGGCAGTCCCAGAAAATTTGCCCCCTAATTTGACCCGCGCAGTGGAACGATTACATCGCCTTCAAGTGACTGCGCGGTGGGTTTTCAATCTTTTGGTCAGTTTAAGCACCCTTCCCCTGAGTCTGTGGGATCTGAGGCGGAATATCCAACTGTGGCGCGAACACTTTACCTGGGTTGGGTTGCGCTATGGGTTGGGCTATCATCCCTGGGCGACTCTGGGAATTGTGGTTCCTGTCGCATTAGTCACCGCAACTTTGGTGTGGCACAGCCGCAATATTATTTGGGGTCTGCCTGACAAAGAGCAGTATCGGTTACAGCAACAGGCCCTTAAAATTCGAGAGCAGGGAAAACGATCGTTTCTGTGGCGCTGGGTTTGGCAAGATTTGCAATAAGTCAGGGAATCAAAGGGTTGGGGCCAGATGGAATAGCCTCCCTCGACCCAACCCAGTCTGGAACAGTGTTATCATGCTCCCTCAGTGAGGAGAAAAATGGGGGCCATGAATAATTTTTCTAGGGAATATTCCCGTGAAACCTTAGCAGAGCGGCGACGGAGTTTGCGCCGTCAGCGGGGATGGAAGGTTCTGCGTACCATTTGGCGAACCTTGGTGGTTAGCACGATCGCTGGGGGGCTACTGTGGAGCTTGACGTTGCGGTTTTGGGTCTTGAGTGCGCCGAATCAGGTACAAATTGAGGGCACCAAGCTCCTCTCCCCCGATACCATCCGCGATTTACTTGCTTTAAATTATCCCCTCTCCTTGCTGCAAGTGGAGCCTCAGAAGTTGGTGCGTGTCCTCGAATCTTCCGCCCCCATTGCCCATGCTGCCGTAACCCGTGATGTGGTTCCCCCCCGACTCCTTGTGCAAGTCCAAGAACGTCAACCCGTGGCCCAGGCCAGCCTCGCCCCCAATGCCCAATCCTCTCCCAGCCAACCCACTCCCTCCCCTCAACAAGAAGTGTGGGGACTGCTAGACGAGCGGGGCTTTTGGATTCCCCTAGAGCAATTTACCAACCTCCAATCGGAGGAAAAACTCCCCAAGCTCAAAGTCTTAGGTATGCGGCCACAAGTACGGGAGTCTTGGACTTCCTTGTATCAAAAAATACATCGAAGCCCGATCGCCATAACGGAAGTGGACTGGCGTGATCCCAATAATCTTATTCTGCAAACGGAACTGGGAACCGTCCATTTTGGACTTTATGGGTCTAATTTTGAGCATCAACTTCAATCCCTCGATCGCTTGCGGAATCTGCCAGAACACCCTCAGTTTAAGAAGATGGATTATATCGATCTCCGTGATCCAGAGAGTCCCTACCTCCATGTAACCCCCCAAAAGCCGAGCAACCCGCCCCCCTCCCAAAAGCCGGAAGGAGAATCTACGTAAGAATCAGCACAGAACCTTTCTGTAACCCTCCCTATCCGTATCATCCGTAAAATTCCTCATCACTTTTCTTGACATTCCCTGATTCGTAAGAAATAGTTGAACATGGGTTTTTCCAGACCTGAGTTCACACTGTATGTATTTTGATTAGCCCGGCCCTTCTCCATGGAACACACCCAAGACACCGACAGTTTAACAATTAGAAACTCCAGTAATAACGAGGATAGACCTTCCTACGTCACCTTAGGGGGAGGTTCTGATCCCTTTTCTCAGGCTGGTTTGACTGCACTCTCTAATTCTAACTATGATCTGCCAAGGCCGGAAACTGATATGCGCGAAGGCAAAATTGTTCCTAGTAGTGTGGCTCGCATCAAAGTCATTGGCGTAGGCGGCGGGGGTAGTAATGCCGTCAATCGCATGATTGCTAGTGACTTGGGCGGTGTGGAGTTTTGGGCTTTGAATACGGATGCTCAGGCGTTGGTCAATGCCTCTGCCCAAAAGCGCTTACAAATTGGTCAAAAGTTAACCCGTGGGTTGGGGGCTGGGGGAAATCCGGCGATCGGCCAAAAGGCGGCGGAAGAATCCACGGATGAAATTGCTGCGGCGTTAGAGCATTCTGACCTGGTATTTATTACCGCAGGCATGGGGGGCGGTACGGGCACAGGGGCCGCTCCGATCGTGGCGGAGGTGGCGAAGGAGTTAGGGGCTTTAACCGTGGGCATTGTCACCCGTCCGTTTACCTTTGAGGGTCGCCGTCGTCTCAATCAAGCGGAAGATGGTATTGGCGCTCTCCAGAGCCGGGTGGATACCCTGATCGTCATTCCCAATAATCGCCTGCTGTCGGTGATTTCTGAACAGACCCCCATGCAGGAAGCGTTCCGGGTGGCGGATGATATTCTACGCCAAGGGGTTCAGGGCATTTCCGATATTATTACCATTCCCGGTTTGGTAAATGTAGACTTTGCGGATATTCGGGCAGTGATGGCAGATGCGGGTTCCGCCATGATGGGCATTGGCATCGCTTCGGGCAAGTCCCGCGCCCGCGAAGCGGCTACGGCGGCCATTTCTTCGCCCCTGTTGGAATCCTCCGTGGAAGGAGCAAAAGGGGTTGTCTTCAATATTACGGGGGGCAGTGACTTGACCCTGCATGAGGTCAATTCCGCAGCGGAAACCATTTACGAAGTGGTGGATCCAGAAGCCAATATTATTTTTGGGGCGGTGGTAGACGATCGTTTACAGGGTGAAATTCGGATTACGGTGATTGCCACAGGGTTTGCCATGTCTGCCCGTGGGGAAGAGGAAATTGTTCAGACGGTGCGATCGCAGCCACCCGTCATCAGCCGATCTGCTCCAACCCCTCTGCCGGTGCGTCCTGCGCCCAGCGATAACCGGGGGGGCGGTAATTTAGATATTCCTGATTTTCTCCAGCGTCGGCGGCCCAATCGTTAAATTCCCCTTGAATACCCATGAGTCCATTCCAGCCTTCCGTGGGATCGATTCCCATTGCCCTAACGATCGCCGGTTCCGATAGTGGGGGCGGTGCGGGCATTCAAGCGGACTTACGCACCTTTGCCTTTCATCGGGTGCATGGTACCAGCGCCCTCACCTGTGTCACCGCTCAAAATACCCTAGGGGTCGATCGGGTGGATCCTTTGCCGCCAGAGGCGGTGGTGGCCCAAATGGATGCGGTGATCAGCGATATGGGGGTACAGGCCGCTAAAACGGGGATGTTGCTCAACGCGGGAATTATGAAAGCAGTGGCTCTCCAGGTTCAACGATCGGGTTTGGCCCCCTTGGTGGTAGATCCGGTGATGGTTTCCCGTGCCGGGGTTCAACTCATTGATGATACTGCCATTAGCGTCCTGAAAACCCAGCTTATTCCCCTGGCTACCATCCTCACCCCCAATCGCTACGAAGCCCAGATTTTAAGTGGCGTGGAAATTCACACCCTGGCGGATATGGCAGAGGCGGCCCGTCGTATTTTGGAGCTAGGCTGTGGCGCAGTAGTCGTCAAAGGGGGCGGGTTTAGCCATGATCTCAAAGGGGTGGATCTCTGGTGGGATGGGGTTGAGGAAATGGTTTTTAAAACCGAGTGTGTTGACACGCCCCACACCCACGGCACCGGCTGTACCCTCTCCGCCGCGATCGTTGCCAACTTAGCCCTAGGGCAATCCCTCAAAACAGCGGTGGGTCATGCCAAGGAGTATGTGACCCAAGCCCTGCACCACTCCCTAGCGATCGGCAAAGGCCAGGGGCCGGTAGGTCATTTCTTTCCTCTTTTAAGCGGATCGTGAATCTACAGGTTTGGAGGGCTGAAGCCCTCACTACACTGAAGCCCTCACTACAAACGACAAGCTTTTTCGGTAAACCGAAATCCAGAGATTCGGGATAGAAATACTACCCTTTTAGGGAGTGTAACCGCCCTTGGGATTTTGAAAAGATTGGCTATCTTAGAAACATGAAAACTCACTCATGTCTCAGGAGGAAATGACTTATGGCACTGGTTCGGTATCGCCCCCTCTTCGATTTAGCCACTGAATTTCGGAGCTTAAATGATGAGTTAAATCGTCTTTTTCATGAAGCTTCTCCCCTTCCTGAAGTTGGTTTTGTTCCCGCTGCGGAACTCTCAGAAACCGATGAAAAAATTGAGGTTCGTCTAGAACTTCCGGGCATGAATAAGGAAGATTTAACCGTTGAAGTAACCGCCGATGCGGTACGAGTCAGCGGCGAACGCAAGAGTGAAACCCACTCGGAATCCTTAGGGGTAAAACGCAGCGAATTTCGCTATGGCAGCTTCGAGCGAGTCATTAATTTACCCAAGGAAGTGGTAAACACAGAAGTTCAAGCGGATTACACCAATGGGATTTTGACCTTGAGCTTGCCCAAACGGGTTCATGAATCCCAAAAGGTTCACAAGGTTCAACTCTAGCCCTGTTCTCTCAATAACTATTCTCAGATCCCCGGTTTCTAGGGACATAGCATTAAGCATTAAGAGCTTGGGCTTCGTTCTACTAGAAACCGG
>DALYGI010000242.1:0-6780 GCA_031971595.1 Prochlorotrichaceae cyanobacterium CTOTU29312 | reverse complement strand
TTGGAGTGACAAGTTGAAATTCTCGATCTTGGAGGCAGACCTGCGGAATGTGGGTACTAGAACTGAGCCTGTCTGATCCCTAGACACTGATCACTTTAGTCCCTAGACACTGATCACTGACTCCTAAGCCTCTGGCTCTGGCAGGTTAAAGACTCGGCAGAAGACTTTTTGGACTTTGTACCCGGAATCAATGGACTCTAGCGGGTCTTTCCGTAGGCGGTGACGCAGGGATAGGGGCACTACGGTCTGAATGTCTTCGATCGTTACTTCGGTGCGACCTTCGTAGGCGGCGAGGGCTTTGGCGGCGCGGTTGGTGACAATATCTCCCCGCAAGCCGTCAATATCGAGTTCTGAACACACTTGGGAAATCTGAATGCGGTAGTCGTATTCTAGGTTGACTTCTGGGAGTAAGGTTTGGGCTTTTACGAGCCGCTCTTGCAGTTGATCCTGAACTGCTTGGTGGTGTTGCAAAAAGTCCTGGGGATTTTGGTCAAAGGCCGATCGTTCTTCCACAACTTTGACCCGCAGGGTGGGATCTTTGACGGTACGCACTTCCACACTCATGCCAAACCGATCGAGGAGTTGGGGGCGCAGTTCCCCTTCTTCTGGGTTGCCGGAACCTACTAAAACAAAACGGGCGGGGTGACGAATGGAAATCCCTTCCCGCTCTACGGTGTTCCAACCAGAGGCGGCGGAGTCTAGCAGCACATCTACTAAATGGTCGTCTAGGAGGTTTACCTCATCCACATAGAGAATGCCCCGGTTTGCCTTGGCTAACAGCCCCGGTTCAAAGGCTTTGACCCCCTCCGACAGCGCTTTCTCAATGTCGATCGTGCCACAGACCCGATCTTCTGTTGCCCCTAGGGGGAGATCCACCATCATTACTTTTTTCTTAATTGTGGGAATGGACTCCCCAGCCCCCACCCGATCGCGGACAAAATTACTCATTAATTCTGGATCGCTGGGGTGACTGTTAAAGGGATCGTCCGCTACCACGTCAATTTCCGGCAGCAGATCCGCCAAGGCTCGGATGGTGGTGGATTTGCCCGTGCCCCGATCGCCCATAATCATCACGCCACCAATTTTAGGATCGATCACATTCAGCAAGAGGGCAAGCTTCATCTCCTCCTGACCCACGATCGCGGTGAAAGGAAAAACAGTTCGACGGGGAGCAACGGCCATAAAGAGTGTTAGGAGTTTAGGAACAACAGGACAGCGTTGTTTAGTTTATCCTATTGTTTCAACCCTAGAGCGAGTAATTTTTCTCAGGGGAGTCCTGCACCACTTGGCGAATCCACTCTAAAAATTGAGGATTGTTGGGTCGAGGCGCGAGGGAGGGGGGAAGCGATCGGAGTTGCCACTGCACACTCCAGGTTTGGGGAGTTTCCGCGAGGAAGTTATAGGGGCCTTGCACCTCCAGTTCCAGATACCGCCGGGACGCGGTGGCATACACTTCAATTTCCGATTCTCCAGGGGCGATCACTTCCGGGGGCAGATCGGGAAACTGCTTCACAAAGAGCAGGCCGCTGTCTACGTGGGCTAACCATCCTCCCGTACCATCGGCAAAGAGTTTTTGATCCCGTGCTTCCGTAAAGGTACTAATTTGGTCGGATTGATGATCCCAAATGGCAATGCCCTGAGACTGGAGAATGGGGGGCGGCTCAAACCCTTGGATGTTGCTGATGCCACTCCCTAAGGGAAAAAGGGTTAAGCCCGATCCCGCTACCCGTGAAACTTCCCAAGGAGCATAGACCAAAGGACTGGTGGAATTAACCTGGGACACGGGATGAATTTCGTAGTCTAGGCGGATGCCACTGCGATCGGGCCGAATATGCTTGCTGACCTGAATCCCCAAACTGGGACTGACCCCACTCTCTAAGGTGAGGGTGTCCCCCGTAACGATCGCGGTGTAGGGGAGGCGATCGATCGTGGCATCGGGGGGCCAATCCCAGGTAGACTGAGGGCTTAGCCAAAAGGTGGATCCATAGGTTTCCGGCTCCACCGTAGCGGGCAGCAGAATATTATCTCCCTTTTTTAAGAGGCGAAAATCCGTAATCCGGCCCCCATGCAGGGGATCCACGGTAACGCTCACCGGAGAGCCGGACAGGTGATATTGTCCATCCAATTGAAGTTCCCATTCCGCCGCATAGGCCCAGGGGAGAGGGCTCATCAACCCACAGCACAGTAGCCCTAGAAACCAGAGGGTAAATTTTTGCATATCAAATCCGTAGGGGAGAATGACCAGGTACACCGGGAGGGGAATGATTACGGCCCACTCCTTTGTCACGGTTTATGAAGTAAGGTTGATTAAGGTTGATTAAAATTGAGTTTTGTTAAGTTAGATTAGATGTATTAAGTATAACTTACTATTACGAAAGCAAGGAGGGGTTCCTCGCGGCAGCCTTTTCCTCTGCCCCCTCAAGCTCTCCAGGAACCCAGGTTCCAAACTTCCCACATCTATCCTATGATGATTGGGTCTTAAGCCAACCGGAGTGCAGTTATGGCCAGAACAGCGGATGAGTGGGCAGTCCATCTTCTTTTTGAAGGGGGACATCGGGAGGAAGTTAAGTTTCCGAGCCTGGAAGAGTTTCAAAAGTGGTACAGCGGAGTGCTGATGCCCAAAAGTGATTCTAAGGAGTTGATCAATATTCCCATTAAGAACATTCAGGGGGAATATATGGTGGCTCGTCCTTCGGCTATTCTGGCGATCCGAGTGGAGCCCATTTTCCTCTCCAGTGTGGAACGATTCTAGGATTTTTGATCAGGCTTGGTGCTGGGCTCCAGTACATGTATACTAGATAAAAATGCTCTTGCATTGAGGGCTAATTAACAGTAACTATTTTACTACCAATCAATAACGTATGCTAATATTTACTAGTGGCATACATCCCACTCAGAAAAGCGGTCGAATTTCTGGGTTTGCATCCAAATACCTTAAGGAAGTACGCAGATGAAGGCAAAATCAAAAGCATCAAAAACGCAGCAGGGCAAAGACTTTACGATGTTGAATCCTATCAGCGCGAGTCAGCTAGACCTGCCAGTGTTTGCTATTGCCGAGTCAGTTCAACCAAACAGCGAGACGATCTTGCCAGGCAGGTTGAATTTATGCGAGAGCGGTATCCAGAAGCCGAGATTATCCAAGACATCGGCTCTGGACTCAACTTCAAAAGGAAAGGACTGCAAACCCTACTGGTCAGACTTATGCGAGGCGACAAGCTTGAAATTGTTGTTGCCTGTCGAGATCGGCTCTGTCGATTCGGATTTGAATTATTCGAGTTTATGGTGCAACAAAACGGTGGAACGATCGTGGTTCTCTCAAACCCTGTACACTGTCCAGAAACCGAACTCACCGCAGATCTTCTTGCCATCCTTCACGTCTTTTCTTGCAGAATGCACGGACTCAGAAGTTACAGCAAGAAAATCAAAGAAGATCCGAATATTCCTAAACCCTGAGCAGAAAGCTTTACTGAAACAGTGGTTTGGCGTGAGTCGATTTGTTTACAATACCACGATCAAATATTTGCAGCAGCCCGGCACAAAAGCAAACTGGATGGCTATCAAAACTGAAATATTGAATAACCTACCTGAATGGGCTAAATCCGTTCCATTTCAGATTAAATCGATAGCGATCAAGGATGCTTGTTTAGCGATAAAAGCTGCAAAGAAAGGTTTTGGTGAAGACGGTCAAATCCGTAACTTAAACCTTTTGTTGCTAGGGCTTCCGCAGAATTAGAACGACAGCGGGTAACGATCGCTTTGGAACAAGCGAATGCGGATTTAGAAGCAAAAGTAGCGGCTCGAACCGCCGAACTCCAAAAAGCGGAAGCAACCTACCGAAAGATTTATGAATGTGCGGTGGAGGGCATTTATCAAAGCAGCTTAGACGGTCATTTTTTGATGGCAAATTTGGCTTTGGCCTATCTCTATGGCTACAATTCTCTCGATGAGCTAATGGAGAAACCCATTGATCTAAAAACGGATTTTTATGTGGATCCCGATCGTTGGCAAATCTTTGCAAAAACGATCGCTGAAACGGGATCGATCGTCAACTTTGAATCAGAAATTTATCGTCGAGATGGCAGTACCCTCTGGATTTCTGAATCCGGTCGTTTGGTTAAAACCGAAAATGGAGAGCCCCTCTATTACGAAATTATTGTTTATGACATTAGCGATCGTAAACACGCTGAAACCCTCCTCAATGAAATGACCCAACGCCTGACCCTCGCTACAGATTCCGCTGGTTTAGGGATCTGGGACTATGACATTCGAGAAAATCGCCTCGTTTGGGACGATCGGATGTTTCAACTCTACGGCGTTCACCCCCGTGAATTTTGCGGAGCTTATGAAGCCTGGCAAAAGGGCCTCCATCCCGAAGATCGCCAGCGGACAGAAGCCGAACTCCAGGTTGCTATTGAGGAGGGCAAGGAATTTCATACGGAATTTCGGATTGTGTGGCCCCGGGGGGAAATTCGACACATCGAAGCCCATGCGGTGACCCTTCGAGATGCAACGGGGAAAGGAATTCGGATGATTGGGGTGAATAAAGATATTACGGAAAAGAAAGAAGCAGCCCTGAAATTATTGCGCCAGCAGATTCGCCTAGAAAATATGAGCCAACTGGGCCATGTGGGGGCATGGGAAATCGATCTACGCTCTCAGATTTTGTACTGGTCTCCCATGACCAAAGCTATTCACGATGTCCCTCCAGACTATGAACCGAACATAGATACAGGCATTGGATTTTATAAGCCAAAATATCAAGAACAAATTCGACTAGCCATTCAAGAAGCGATCGAATTTGGGGTGCCTTGGTATGTGGAAGCAGAAATGGTTACCCTGATCGGGAGAGAAATTTGGGTTGCCTCCACGGGACAACCGGAAATGGAAAATGGGGTTTGTCGGCGTTTATTTGGCTCCTTTCAAGATATTTCTGGGCGCAAATCCGTCGAGAATCAACTGATCAAATCGAAGGAAACGGCGGAAAAAGCATTAGCAGCAAAATCTAACTTTTTGGCCATGATGAGCCATGAAATTCGTACTCCTATGAATGGGGTCATAGGAATGTTAAATTTGCTCCAGAAAACCCCCCTAGACGATGGACAACGATCGCAGGTTCGTATTGCCCTTTCCAGTGCGGAATCCTTACTGACGTTAATTAATGATATTCTTGATTTTTCTAAGGTAGAAGCGGGTAAGTTAGACCTGGAAGAAGTGGAGTTTGATCTCATTCATTACATTGGAGAATGTGTGCAAAGTCTATCCCTCAAAGCCCAGGAAAAAAGCCTAGAATTAGTACTCGATCTCAGAGGTATTGACTATCAACATTGTCGGGTCAAAGGGGATCCGGGGCGACTTCGACAAATTCTCAATAACCTCATTAATAATGCCCTTAAATTTACGGAAAAAGGGGAAGTTTTAGTGAAATTCGACCTCATTCCTCACGGTGAACGATTACTCTTGCGGGGTACTATTCAAGATACGGGAATTGGCATACCGGCGGAAAAACAGGAAGAATTATTTACCTCCTTTAGCCAAGTTCATTCCACTCGAACCTATGGAGGAACGGGGCTAGGGTTAGCCATTTGTAAAAAGCTCTGTGAACTGATGGGGGGAACGATCGTTGTTTGTAGTGAAGTGGGAGTGGGAAGTCAATTTACCTTTACAATCTTCCTACAACCGGCGGAACAAATCCCTAGCTTACCTCGCCTAACCCAAAGTGGCGATCTCAGTCATCTTAACATTTTGGTGGTCGATGATAATGCAACCAATCGGGAAGTGTTAGCGGGTCAACTGCGAGTCTGGGGTACCAAGGTAGTGACCACGGCGGATGCTCATTCGGCCCTAGCGATTTGCGATCGTCAATACCAACTTCAGGGCAAAGTAACAGCCCCCTTTGATATGGCTATTTTAGATATGAAAATGCCAGATATTGATGGGGCCCAACTCTCTGAAAACTTGAAAGCCGATCCCCGTTTTCGGGAGATGCCTTTACTGATGATGAGTTCCGTGGGGGGGCATCATGAAGCTCAAAATTTTGCAGATTTGGGGTTTAGTGCCTATCTGGTTAAACCCGTGAGTCCTTCCGATTTATTTACTGCCCTATTAATGGTACATAAAGGTGGTCAATCTCTCACCCAAGCGGGCAAAATTTTAACCCAGCACTACATTCAATCCTTCGATTTTTCCCTCACTGCCGTTCCACCTTTGGATCGCCAGTGGCTCAAAAATGTGCAGATTTTATTAGTGGAAGATAGCCCAGTTAACCAAGCCGTAGCCCAGGGATTATTGAAAGAGTTAGGGTTAACCAAAATTGATGTGGCCTTGAATGGCAAAGAAGCACTAGTGGCCCTGCGCCGATCGTTGAGTATGGGCCGTCCCTACACCTTAGTGCTGATGGATTGTCAAATGCCAGAAATGGACGGCTATGCCGCTAGTCAGGCGATTCGGGAGGGAGAAGCGGGAGCGGAAAACCAAAATATCACCATTATTGCCATGACCGCCTATGCCATGAGTGGCGATCGTCAGCGCTGTTTAGCAGCGGGAATGAATGATTATGTCTCTAAACCTATTGGTCTCAAGGCGCTTTCTCAGGTTCTCCATCAGTGGTTGAGTCCGATTTTTCCTGATTCTGATCTAACTGTTAATACTCCAGATATGAACGCTCCAGATATGAACGCTCCAAATATTAACGAGGAAAATATTAACGAGGAAAATATTAACGAGGAAAATATTAACGCTCCAAATATTAACGCTCCAAATATTAACGAGGAAAATAATAAT
>DALYGI010000241.1:0-6801 GCA_031971595.1 Prochlorotrichaceae cyanobacterium CTOTU29312 | reverse complement strand
CACACAGCTTACCGCAATTTGACTATCTCATGCTTTTTTGACCGAACCGTGAGTTTAAAGTCTGAGGACTATCAGGATATAATTTCAGCCTAAACTTAAACTTAAGATTTATTTAATATTGGGCAATGTACAACTATTCTCAGACCCCGGTTTCTGGGCATAGCAATCAAGGGATTAAGCTTTGTTCTAGGAGAAAACAGGATCTCAGTTGAGTTGCATTTAATATTTCCATGACGAGAGCAATACGATCGTAATAATGGTGACAACCTGGTGCATCGGTGTACTAGCAAATTAGCAAATCTAGCTGGATCTGGTGTTTCCCGGTAGGTTAGACCCACCCCCCCAGCCCCCTCCAGGGAGGGGGAGTTTTTTTCAGTTCCCTTACTGAGAGCTAGGGGGAGTTATTCCGGTTCCCCTCTTGGGTGGTGTTTCCCGGTAGGTTAGACCCACCCCCCAGCCCCCTCCCTGGAGGGGGAGTTTTTTTCAGTTCCCTTACTGAGAGGAGCTAGGGGGAGTTATTCCGGTTCCCCTCTTGGGAGGGGTTAGGGGTGGGTTAGTTCTAACGGATTAATAGGTATACTTACCACCGCCCCAGCGTTCACCTTGAACACGGGGTTGGAGCAGAATATAAGCAGCAATTTCTTCGAGATCCGTTTCAGTTAAGTTCCGCATTTTGGGGAAAATGTCCGCACTGCGAATACTGGGGTGCAATTCATAGATCTCAAATTCGCCGTCATAGGTGGTGGGATTTTTCATGTAGTCCACCAAAGCGGCCACGTTATCCCGTGAGGGCACCGCACCTTCTAGATCCTGAGGAGCAAGACCTACGTTGGGGTTGGTTTTGGTAATCCCCCGGACGTGACACTGGGCGCAGGCTGCGTTAAAGATCCGTTCCCCTTGGGCAATTTCTTGGAGAGAGTAAACCTTGGTATCCCCGGCGGGGTTAATGGGCAGTGTCCGCAGGTCAGCGGTCAAGTCTGCGGCTAAAACGGTGTTAAAGGGGGCTTGGAAAAAGAGGAATAGGCTGAAAACAACCCCTAACAAGACTTTTTTAAGCAAGTTCTTGAAAAACATTAGATTGTGTGGCTCCTGACTAGCAATTTAAGATTATGCTCTCATAAAGGGGGCACAATGGCGCAGCGATGGCACAGGTTCTAGGAGTTGGATTAGTACCGTTCTGACGAAGTTGGCGGTAGGATAAGCTAGGGTATGGACTTGCTTGGTCTACCTTATCCCTCGTACCTCTCGATTGTTGGACTATCATGCTCAAAGCTCTGCTGGGTGACCCAAACGCTCGTAAAGTGAAGCGTTATCAACCGTTGGTTAAAGAAATCAACCTCCTTGAGGAAGAAATTCAACCCCTCACCGATGAGCAGTTGCAAGCCAAAACGGTGGAGTTTCGGCAACGGCTGGAAAAGGCAACCTCCGACACGATCGAGCAGGATATTTTGGCGGAGATCCTACCGGAGGCCTTTGCGGTGGTGCGGGAAGCGTCCCGGCGAGTGTTGGGAATGCGGCATTTTGATGTGCAGTTGATTGGGGGCATGGTGCTCCATGAGGGGCAAATTGCGGAGATGAAGACCGGGGAGGGGAAAACCCTGGTGGCTACCCTGCCGTCCTATCTCAATGGGCTGACGAGGAAGGGGGTTCACGTCGTGACGGTGAACGACTACCTGGCCCGGCGGGACGCGGAATGGATGGGACAAATCCATCGCTTTTTGGGCTTAACGGTGGGGCTGATTCAGCAGGGGATGTCTCCCAGTGAGCGCAAACAGAACTATCAGGCGGATATTACCTACACCACCAACAGTGAGTTGGGCTTTGATTACCTGCGGGACAATATGGCCACCACGATCGAGGAGGTGGTGCAGCGTCCGTTTAACTATTGCGTTATTGATGAGGTGGATTCCATTCTTATTGATGAGGCTCGGACTCCGTTGATCATTTCAGGACAGGTGGAGCGGCCTAGCGAGAAATATATTCGGGCGGCTCAGGTGGCGGAGCGTCTGGAACGATCGTCTACGGATCCCAATGCCCGGAGCAGCTTTGATGAAACGGAACCGGATGGGGATTATGAAGTGGATGAAAAGGGCCGCAATATTCTGATGACGGATCAGGGCTTTGCGAAGGCGGAGGAGTTGCTGGGGGTGACGGATTTGTTTGACCCCAAAGACCCCTGGGCTCACTACATTTTCAACGCGGTCAAAGCCAAGGAGCTATTCACCTTAGATGTGAACTACATTGTCCGCAATGGAGAAGTGGTGATTGTGGATGAATTTACCGGACGGATTATGCAGGGGCGGCGCTGGAGCGATGGGCTTCACCAAGCGATCGAAGCAAAAGAGCAGGTGGAAATTCAGCCGGAAACCCAAACCCTAGCCACCATTACCTACCAAAACTTCTTCCTCCTCTATCCCAAACTGGCGGGCATGACCGGCACCGCCAAAACGGAAGAGCCAGAATTTGAAAAAACCTACAACCTCCAAGTGACGATCGTTCCCACCAACCGTAATAGTCGCCGGGAAGATTATGCAGACGTGGTGTACAAAACCGAAGAAGCCAAATGGCGAGCCGTGGCCCAGGAATGTGCCGATATGCACAACCAAGGTCGGCCCGTCCTCGTGGGAACCACCAGCGTAGAAAAATCCGAATACCTCTCCCAATTGCTCCACTCCCTCAACGTGCCCCACAATCTGCTCAACGCCAAACCGGAAAACGTCGAGCGGGAAGCGGAAATCGTTGCCCAAGCCGGACGCAAAGGAGCCGTAACGATCGCCACAAACATGGCCGGTCGGGGAACGGATATTATCTTGGGCGGGAACGCGGAATACATGGCCCGTTTGAAATTGCGGGAATATTTACTGCCTCGCATTGTCCGTCCTGAAGATGATGATGCCCTGACCATCAAAGTACCGGGAACCAGTAAAGCCCGCAAAGCTCCCCAAGGGTTTGGGGATGAACCGGGCAAAAAAGTGAAAACCTGGAAGGTGTCCCCGGATATTTTCCCCACGGAGTTATCCGCCTCCACCCAAGGCTTTTTGCGGGAAACTGTGGACTATGCGGTTCAGGTCTACGGCGATCGGGCCTTACCCGAACTCGATGCGGAAGATAAGGTGGCCGTGGCAGCGGAAAAAGCCCCCACCCCGGATCCCGTAATTCAAAAGCTGCGATCGGCCTACCAGCGCATTTTGCAGGAATACGAATCCCTGACGGATTTAGAACACGAAGAAGTGGTGAAACTGGGCGGTTTGCACGTCATTGGCACGGAGCGCCACGAATCCCGACGCATTGACAACCAACTGCGGGGCCGAGCGGGCCGTCAAGGTGACCCCGGCTCCACCCGCTTCTTTATTAGCTTGCAGGATCACCTGATGCGGATTTTTGGAGGCGATCGGGTGTCGCGGCTCATGGATATGTTCCGGGTTGAGGAGGATATGCCCATCGAATCGCGGATGTTAACGGGTTCCTTAGAAAATGCCCAGAAGAAAGTGGAAACCCACTACTACGACATGCGGAAGCGGGTTTTTGAATATGACGAAGTGATGAACAACCAGCGCCGAGCCATCTATGCCGAGCGTCGCCGCGTTTTGGAAGGTTTGGATCTCAAGGAGCAGATCGTTAAATATGCGGAGTTGACCATGGATGACATCGTGGAATACTACGTCAACCCAGAGTTACCCTCAGAGGAATGGCGCTTAGACACCCTGGTGGGCAAGGTCAAGGAATTTGTGTATCTGCTTCAGGATTTGACCCCGGATCAGATGGAGGAATTATCCATGGAAGAAATGAAAATGTTTCTCCACGAGCAGGTGCGGATCGCCTACGACATCAAAGAAGCCCAGGTTAATCAAGTTCAGCCGGATTTAACCATGCCCTTGATGCGTCAAGCGGAGCGGTTTTTCACCCTTCAGCAAATCGACACCCTCTGGCGGGAACACTTGCAGCAGATGGATGCCCTGCGGGATTCCATTGGTCTGCGGGGCTACGGTCAGAAAGATCCGCTGATTGAGTACAAGAGCGAAGGGTACGAGCTATTTCTGGATATGATGATTAGCGTTCGCCGTAATGTGGTCTATGGCTTATTCCAATTCCAGCCCCAAATGGCTCCCCAAGCTCAGGTGGCAGAAGTAGGTTAAGGCGATTAGCGTAGACCTAAACTAGCCTCGGTCTCCGCTTCCGTGTAAAATCAAAGATGCAAAATTCAATTGCAACATCAAAAAGCAATCTGTCCCGTCTTAATAAACGTTAAGGAATAAAAAACCATGATTGAGCCGTTATTGAGTGGAATTGTGCTGGGTCTCATTCCCATTACCCTGGCTGGGCTGTTCGTTGCTGCTTACCAGCAATACCGCCGTGGCAATCAAATTGACGGGATTCGCTAAGGGCTGGGTTCCGAGTTTTCTAGGCCCTATTGCCAGACTCTCGCCAATCAAAAACCGGTGATTGCTGTGACCTTCGATCGCAACTTCACCGGTTTTTCTGGATTAAAACACCTAAATATTTCACGAGAACTATGCCCCCCGCCTGGGTGAATTTGCAGCGCTATGACCAATCTCACTTCGATCGGGGCCGATCGGGTTGGGTAATTTTGCTGTGGTGGCTCCTTCAGTCGATCTGGTTTCCCTTAACGCTTCATAACCTCCATGGCCCCCGGCGCTGGCTATTGCGACAGTTTGGCGCAAAGATTGGCAAGGGGGTGGTGATTCGTCCATCGGCCCGGTTTACCTATCCCTGGAAGGTGGAAATTGGGGACTATAGTTGGATTGGGGATCAGGTGGAGTTTTACAGCCTCGATCGCATCTGTGTGGGGAGCCATGTGGTGATTTCCCAAAATAGTTATCTCTGTACGGGCAGCCATGATATTCAGGATCCTCATTTCCGCTTAGTCACAGCCCCGATCGTCATTGAAAATGGGGTGTGGGTTGCTACGGATTGTTTTGTGTCCCCCGGTGTAACGATCGGGGCGAATAGTGTGGTGGGGGTACGCAGCACGGTTTTAAAAGATTTGCCGTCGGGGTACTTGTGCTACGGCACCCCCTGTGTGCCCAAGACTCCGCGAGTGATGGCCAAAATATCCTCAGAGAAGTAATCCCTATCTCGCCAAGCCCAAAAGCCAAGCTTCAAACCGATCGCCTAGGGCTTTGAGAGAGTACTTTGCTTCCGCCTCTTGCCGACAGGCAGCCCGATCGATGTGGTCAATTTTGCCCATGGCTGCCACTAAGCCAGAAATGCTATCCGGTGCCACAAGCCAGCCCGTTTTACCCGATTGCACAATTTCCCTAGGCCCACCGCGATCGTAGGCGATAACGGGTACCCCACAGGCCAGGGCTTCCATGGCCACATTGCCAAAGGCCTCTACCCAGTGGGGAGTCATGACCAGTCCCCGGCACTGGCCTAGGGCATTTTGTAAAGCGATCGTCTCTAAAAAACCTTCGTACTGGAAAGCAGTCTGGGGAAATTGAGCTTGAATCCGTTGCCAATAGGGTTCATCTTCCACCTTGCCCCAAATTTTGAGCTTGGGTTGAGCTTGTTGGGTTCTTTGTTGAACCTGTACGATCGCCTCGATCGCATCTTCTAGCCCTTTTTCTGGGGCAATGCGTCCAACCCATCCCCAATAAGGCTCAGGATTAGGGTTAAAGGTATACAAACTCAAATCTAGGCCATTCCCCACACAATGGCAGGATTCCGCAAAGCTAAAGGTCTGAGCCTGAGCCAAACTATGCACCGCGATCGTTCCGGGAAACTGCCGAGCCACGGCCTCGATCGCCTCATCCATGACTTCCGAGAGGGAACCCATACTCACCAAATGGGCAAGGGGACGCTGGAAAAAAGGAGTGAGGTAAAAGGGCAACCAATCATAGGCAAAATTGACGATGACATCATAATCCTGCTCCAATTCCCTAGCCCGCTGCCACATCCGCGCCAACACACTTTGAGCAGGCATACAGACCGGATCCGATCGGTCTTGACGCTGGGCAGAACTTTGGGCAACCCCGGCAATTTCAATCACGGGACAATGGGGATTCCGAGATCCCAAAGGCGCAACGATCGTTATTTTATGGCCCCGTTGAGTGAGGGCTTGAGCCACATTGGCGAGGGTTAATTCCACCCCACCCCCCAAACCAGAGCCGAGGTAACCGATGGAGGTGGAGAGGAAGAGGAGGTTCATGGGGAAGAGGGAAGAAAAGAGAGGGAAGAGGGAAAACAGCTTCGGCTAGCTTCAGGAAGTTCTAAGTAGGCCAGGCTAAATAAGGGGATCTATCAATGACGGCAGAATAGGGCTTTCAGCCGATTTAAAGCGCCCATTACTTTGTCTGATCTACTTAGAATAACGCGATGTTGGTGCATACAATCATATCTCTGCCTCAACTGACATAGAGATGAACCGTTAAAGTTCGAGCATCTTGCTGATTCATAGTTTCAGTTGCACAAATTACGATTGATTTGACTTCAAGAGGGATGACTTAAAATTTTGAAATAGGCTTGGCTTTCCTTACGTTATGGGGCATCATATTTTTCTATAATTCATTGTCTAGTCCTGTTGGCTTTTCCTTCACCTTGGTCACAATTCGTCCCCATCCTGCTTCACTATCCCCATTCCAGAAAATTTTGTTCATAACATCATCGGAAGTAATGACAAATTTCCCTCCAACACCAACATCATATGTATCACTCGTCCCATGTCGAGTACCATAGGGATCGTGAATGATCCAAGTTTTGTTGTCAGGATTATAACCAACAAGCAATACCATAGTTCCAGATGTTTCATAACTAATCCCAAATAAAACTGAAATCCTTTTT
>DALYGI010000240.1:0-6854 GCA_031971595.1 Prochlorotrichaceae cyanobacterium CTOTU29312 | reverse complement strand
CTCGGATCTAAAAGAGAGGTGCGGAGGATAATACCTCCCATCGACTCTACCCACCTTATCTATAGTAAAGTCCGATCGTTTCGTCGTAGGTTGGGTTGAGGGAAACTGATTATGATTCAGGAGCGCGTTTCCCTCGGAGCTTGTTTTAGACCAGTACCCACGTACTCTCTGTCACCCCCTCGCCCTCTCCGATCGCCTATTTGTTTGTTATCTTGCCAGAAATCTGCTTGAATAATAGGATCCCGTGACTATGCTTAAAGTAAGGTTAGCCTCTCAAGTCGTTGGCAGGAGGTTTTGGGATTGGAGACCTGAGTAGATGGAGCGCTATGAGTGTCAATGAGTTCGCAACTCAATCGGTGATGAATATCTTGCATGGAACGTGGGTTCCAGAAAGTACCACTGATTTTATTCAATCTGGATGTTTTTATTTCTGGGTTGAAACGAGTGCTGTTCAGAAAACTCGTAAGTCTGCCGCTAAACCGAGTGATTCGAGTCATGAACTGCTGACCCACCCCTATCAACCGTCCCCCAGTGCGTTAGAGACTTTTTTTACTGAAGAGTTGGGGCTAAAATCCAATGTGACCGCCCGATCGCAAAAGGGAAATCTGCGGGAGATCTTTCTCTGGTTGCCCAGCAGCAGCGATCGTCCCCTGGTTTCTCCCGAACTCAGCCACTATTTAGAGGAAGATCCACCGGATGCGGTGTGCTGGAAATGTTGGCGAGTCTATGGGTTTCCTGGGATTTATCTGGGGGGTGGGGGCTCCTATCGATCGAATTCAATTAATTTAATTAAATTACTCAATGATTTGCATTTTTTAGCCCTTTGTCGGGTAGGAAATTGGCAAATTGGCTCGGATTTATTGTTTTGGTATCGCTATACCCAAGCCCTTCGCAATCTGATTTGGGAAGATGCCTATGTTCCTGTTTTGAAATATCACAGTCTGGATAGTGGGGGGGAAAAATCGAAACGCACGACCCGCACCCCGAAAAAGCCCGATGGCAATCTGAGTAAGTTGATGGGAACCCCTCGCTCGGAGGTGTATGCGGGGTGGGATATTGTGTCTCCTTACTATGGGGAATTATTAGACACCTATGATCGGGCCATGCCCCCCCTCTGTTCCGTGGCTCAGGATCGGATGCCTTGGAATGCCCAGGAAACCTACGAAACTGCTGAAACAGTTTTTCACTGGCAACCCAAGACCCTGTTGCAACACCTCAGTGAGTGTTTTGTCACCCATTTGGTGGTGACTACAGCTTTCCCGGATACGTTTAAGCGTCAGGTGGCGGCAACCCTGCTGGAAGAGTGCATTACCGCTAGTGGTTTACACACCCCCGATCGTTCAGAACATCGCCTCCGTCGCTATCAGCAGTGGCAGCAGTGGTACGATCGTCTGAGCCGGAGTCAGAGCGATCGACAGTTTTATTTGTATTTCTATCTGGAAGAGCCTTCCAGTGCGGAAGGTTCCTGGTTGTTAGAGTTTCAAGTTTCCCCCAAGTCAGACCCTTCTCTGCGGTTGGCTTTGTTCGATTATTGGTACACCTCACCGGAGCGGAAGGCGGTTTTAGAGGGGCAATTTGGGGAAAATCTGGAAGGTAAGGCCATTACGGAACTCTGTTTTGCGGCTCAAATTTATCCCAAACTCTGGTTGGCTTTGGAAACGGATTTACCCCTGGGCATTACCCTGACCATGGACGAAGCCTTTGATTTTCTGGCGGAAACCGCTTGGGTTTTGCAGGATGCGGGCTATCGGGTGATTGTGCCCGCCTGGTGGACTCCTGAGGGTCAGCGCCGAGCCAAAATTAAGCTACGGGCGGCCAGTAAGGGATCGGGTAGCGCGGGAGCGGGGAAGAGTTATCTCAATTTCCAAGCCCTAGTGGATTATCAGTATGAACTGACGATCGGGGATGAGCCGGTCACTGAGGCGGAGTGGATGGAACTGGTGCAGGCTAAAACGCCCTTGGTGCGGTTCCGGGGCCAGTGGATGCAGTTGGATCAGTCCCGAATGCAGGAGTTGATGGACTTTTGGCAACAGCGCAAGGATAAAAACCAGCAGTTAAGTTTGCTGGAGTTGTTGCAAATGAGTGCTAACAGTGACTCCGGCATTGAAGTGGATTTCGATCGTCACAGCACCCTCCGGGAGATGATGCGGCGGTTGCAGAGTCCCAGTGAAATGGAACCCCAAGCGAATCCGGTGAACCTGAAGGCAACCCTGCGGGAATATCAGCAGCGGGGACTGTCTTGGCTGACCTATTTGGATACGTTGGGCTTAAATGGCTGTTTGGCGGATGATATGGGGTTGGGGAAAACCATGCAGGTGATTGCCCTGTTGCTCCATGAGCGGGAAATTATGCCCCACCTTTTGCCCACGTTGTTAATTGTGCCTACTTCGGTGATTGGTAACTGGTTAAAGGAAATTGAGCGGTTTGCCCCTAGCCTTCAGGCGGTGATTCACCATGGCCCCGATCGGATTCGAGATCCCCAGCGGTTTCGCAGTGCCATTCAAAAGTGTGATGTGATGATTACCTCCTATACCTTGGCTCGGAAAGATTTGGAGTTATTTGAACTGATTGACTGGCATCGGGTCGTTTTAGATGAGGCGCAAAACATTAAAAACCCCAAGGCAGCCCAAACCAAGGCCATTCTCAAACTAGAGGCGGAGCATCGCCTAGCGTTAACGGGTACGCCAGTGGAAAATCGGTTGATGGATCTATGGTCTATTTTTAACTTTTTGAATCCGGGTTATTTAGGGAAACAAGCCCAATTTAAGAGTAATTTTGAAACCCCCATTCAGAAAAATAACGATCGGATGAAGGCGGTTACTTTAAAGAAATTAGTAGAGCCTTTTATTTTGCGTCGGGTTAAAACCGATCAATCGATCATCAAAGACTTGCCGGACAAAGTAGAGCAAAAATGCTACTGTAACCTGACCAAAGAACAGGCTTCCCTCTACGAAGCGGTGGTGCGAGATGTGGAGGAACAAATTTTGTTAGTGGATGGCATGAAACGCCGGGGTTTAATTTTATCTACCCTGATGAAACTGAAGCAAATTTGTAACCATCCCCGCCAATTTTTACAGGATGGCAGTGAGTTTACTCCAGAACGATCCCATAAGTTAGAGCGACTGTCGGAAATGGTGGAGGAGGTGTTATCGGAGCAGCAAAGCCTCTTAGTGTTTACCCAATTTACGGAAATCGGTGAATTCTTACAGCAATATTTCCACAGCATCTGTCATTACAATACCTATTACCTCCACGGGGGAACCGCTCGTCCCAAACGGGAACGGATGATCGAAGAATTTCAAAACCCCGATACGGAACCTTCAATCTTTATTCTCTCCCTCAAAGCCGGGGGGGTAGGTATTACCCTCACCAAAGCCAATCACGTTTTCCACTTCGATCGCTGGTGGAATCCCGCCGTGGAAGATCAAGCCACCGATCGGGCCTTTCGTATTGGGCAGAAAAAGAATGTGTTTGTCCATAAATTCCTAGCCTTAGGCACCTTAGAAGAGCGCATTGATCAAATGATTGAAGATAAGAAAAGTATCGCCGGAGCGATCGTTGGTTCCGATGAATCTTGGTTAACGGAATTAGACAATGAGGCGTTTAAAAAATTAATTGCCCTGAACCGATCGGCCTTACTAGACTAGGCGCTTTATGGTTTCTTCCCCAACCCTGTTGGTACTGCTGTGGACATTATTGGGCTTAGGGCTGCGGCTCCACGGCCTCACCCTCAAACCCGTCTGGGGGGATGAGTGGTCTACCCTGGTCTTTAGCCTCGGCAACGGCTATCACAATATTCCCTTCAATCAGCCGATGCCCCTGGAAACCCTGCTGGCTCCCCTCCAGCCCCCAGCGCAGTTTCAGTTTGCCGCCGTTGTCGATCGTCTCCATCAGGAAAGTAACCATCCCCCCTTCTTTTTCCTGTTGCTTCACCTCTGGCTGCACATCTGGCTTCACTCCTTTCCCCCTAGCGCCGAGGGCTGGGTGTCCGTGGGGGCGGCCCGGCTCCTGAGTGTGTGCTTTGGGGTAGCCGCCATTCCCCTCACCTACCTGTTGATCAGACGATGGACGCGGTTCCAAGCCTTTTCCCCCTGGGCCAGCCACGGCTGCGCCGCCCTCATGGCCCTCTCTCCCTTTGGGGTCTACCTGGCCCAAGAAGCTCGGCACTACACCCTCAGTATTCTCTGGGTTCTCGCCCTTCTTTATTTTCTGGAGCGATCGTTTCAGCCCCGTCCCCTGCCCTGGTGGGCGGTGTTCACCTGGATCGGCACCAATAGCTTAGGTCTGGCGACTCACTTCTTCTATGGCATCGGCCTGCTGGCCGCCGCCGGGGTGATCATGCTGCCCCTGGGATCGAGTCCCTTGCTGCGACGGGGGGGAATGCGCCTCGGTGTGGTGGCCATGGGAACGATCGCCACGACCCTGGTGTGGTTGCCCACGGTGCAGGGCATTGGGGGAACAAGCCTAACCCAATGGCTAGAGCGGCGAGAACTCTTTGCCCCAGCGGGACGGCTACTGCTCTGGATTCTGACCGCGATCCTGATGTTGCCCGTGGAAGGGGTGCCCCAACCCGTGGCGATCGTCGGGGCGATCGTTTTGTTAGGTGCCTTTGGTCTCAGTCTCAGGTTCCTGTGGCGGGCCGTGGGGGATGAAGGGAAGCAGGCAGTTGATCCGCCTCCGTTAAATTTGAGATTAAACTTGAGATTGTTACTAGCTTTTATCGGATTTAACCTGCTGATTGTGGGGGTATTAATCTACGGTTTAAACAATGATTTAAGCCTAGCTCCCCGCTATCAATTTATTTATTTTCCTGCCCTAATTCTTGCCTTTGGGTTAGCCTTCGCTTGGAATGGGTTTCAGTATGCCCAGAGCCGCCGGATTGTGATCAGTTTATATCTCATTGCCCTCCTGGGAAATTTCAGCGTTTCCAGTAACCTAGCCTTTCAAAAATCCGAACAGAGCGATGTCTTTTTCGATCGTTTTCTGGCTGAATATAGCACTCATTCAACCCCTAACTTAAACCTACTCCTAGTTACGGATTACCAACACCACGGCGATATTGGCTACCTCATGAGTTTAGCTTGGCAATGGCAACAAGCCCGCCAGGATGGTACATTTGACACGACTGCTAAGGCTTGGGCTGCTACCCCCCAATTTTTGATTCTTTCCAATTTAGAGGAAAACCAACAGGAAATTAGACCGCAAGAAAACAAAGAGCTAGAACATAAAGAGCTAGAAAAGAAACAACCAGAAAACGATCGTCTCAACACCTTACTGAGGGCGCAATCTTCTCCTTATCTCATTGGGTTGATTAACTTCACCACACCCCATACCGTAGAGACTCTCAATTGTCTGCCCCAACCCAGCATTAAAGCTCCGGGTTATCGATCAGAGTTCTATTCTTGTGACTTGTGACCTGCCCCAACTTAACTCACCGCCGGGGTGGGTAGCACTTGCAACACCTGAGCCGATTGGGACAACAAACGAATTTTTAAAGGCTCATAAAGGGCCGCCTGCTCTAACTCCACCTTAGACTGGGCCGAGAGGAGGAGCAATGCCCAAAACACCCCCACCCGATCGCCCCCTTGAGGGGAAGGACTCCCTTGGGCTCCCCAAGCCTCCACCAAATCCTCAAAATCGAGCCATTCTTCCCCCCCCGCCAAACGCAACCAATGACTTTCTAAAAACACCCCCATGGGATTGGCTAGCTCTGCCGGGTTTTCGTGGTGGGATAATTGATTAATGGCCTGGGTTGCTTGCTTTTCCGAAGCAGGTTTAGGGCGACGGGGTTTGGGACGAAGGGGGGGCGCATCTAACACCTCCGCCATCAGTTCCAACTGTTCAATTAACTCCCCTAAACTCACCGGACGCTGCAACGGCGGATTGGCCACCGCCCGACGGCGGAGACGGCGCTCTAAATTTCGGGGTAAAGGAATCACATTATCTGGAAGATCCTCAGGACTAGCCAGATCTTCTTCCTCCGACTCGATCGGCGTGAACTCTACCCGGGCCAAGGTATCAGCCTTGAGCAACACCAACATAGAAGCATAGAGAAAAGCCTGGCCAGACTCCGAAAGATTCGCCTCATAGCCGAAACTATCCCCCTCCGTTTCAGAACTCACCGGATTAAACTGAATCTCCGCCAAAAAACGATCGATCACCTGCACCACCTGCACATCCCAAGGGTCAATTTCCCCCTGTTCTGCCAGGTCAATAAGAATAGCGATCGCCCGTTGAGCCGGAGAAACCATAATGTTTTGAGAGACTCTGCAAATAGAGGGGTATAGATCCAGCCCGTTTGTTTTTAACGGTTCAAGTCAACAATTCTAGACTGTTCTTTTTCCGAAGACGGCAACAGCGGTGGCTGTTCCAAGGCCGCCTTGTACTTTTCTAAATCCTCCTGAAGTTGCTCAATGCGCTCCTTCTTTTCGAAATCAACTTTATAGCGTCCTAGATTTTCCCGAAGGGCCTCAATAGTACGCTCCTGTTCACGGATGCGCTTTTGGGCATTCCCTTGGGCAATCCGGGACTGTAAGCCCCCCCAAACACTTAAAATCCAGGCTAAAACCGCCCCCGTACCCATTGCAGCAATAATAGCAACACAGAGCGGCAATTGTAGCTCTAGGGTTGACGGTACAACCCGAATGGTAACCAATCCAGGGTTTTCTAAACTAAATAACACTAGGGCAAATGTGATCACAAAGCCAATGGCAAAATTAATCTGTCGCATGGCAAGCTCCGTTTGAGTATTGATTTCAATCTGTCAAAGTTTATCTGCAAATGACCCTAATCGGGATAATTTTGAATTTTGAATTAGAAAATCCTCGTCAACAGCCAACCCACCCCTAGCCCCT
>DALYGI010000239.1:0-6863 GCA_031971595.1 Prochlorotrichaceae cyanobacterium CTOTU29312 | reverse complement strand
AGATTACTTCTTAAATTCACTCTTTTTCTGTCTTGACATTGGGGAGTACCATACGGAACTGCAAAGTTGTATTCTAGCGGTGGTAACGATCGCCGATCATTATGATGATGCCTTGGTGGAAGGCTACGGCGGCAAACGAGCGATCGACGCTTAAGCGGCTCTTACTTAGCAATTAGCATCAAGGGCTGATTAAATTCCACGGGTTGGCCATTCTCCACCAAAATTTCTAGAATTTGCCCGCTGATCTCTGCTTCTAATTCATTCATCAACTTCATCGCCTCAATGATACACACCGTTTGTCCCGGCTTAACGGAATCTCCCACGGACACAAAAGGGGGCTCTCCGGGAGCCGGAGCCGAATAAAAAGTCCCCACCATGGGCGACACAATTTCTGTCGTATTTTCCCGCTTCCCTGGAGGTAGGGGAGAAAGGGCGGCTTTGGTGGGCGGGGGGGACGGATCGGGTACCAGGACGGGAGAGGGCTGCTCGATCGGGGCGGCGGCGGTGGGATGCTCCCCACTTTCAGGGGTCTGGGTGGCAAAAGTCTGAGCTTGTCCGGTCAAAACCTGAGGCGGAACCATCTGGACGGGGACAGCCGCCAAGGTATGACGACGTACAATCAGTTCAAAATCTTCCACCCGTAGGGTTAATTCACTAATATCCGTCTGGTTTAAGGTGGTCAATAAATTTTGGAGTTGGCTTAAATCAAATTCCATAACTGTGATCTTTAGGTGAGTTTTAATAATAAGGTGAAAGGATAAAAGGCAGAAGATTGCAGCCCCAGGTTCCCCAAAGGGCCACGCAGTACCGCAATCTTCCGTTCAATGTTCCCCGGAAGCAGAAACCCGGTTGTTTATTGACTGCTACAGGCTCGTCCCTATTCCCGTCCCAGGTAAGAATCGTTACGGGTATCAATCCGAATCCGCTCCCCTTGGCTAATAAACAAGGGCACCATCACCTGAGCCCCCGTTTCTAATTTGGCGGGTTTGGTTCCCCCGGTGGCGGTGTCCCCTTTGACCCCCGGATCCGTTTCCACCACCTCTAATACCACGGAGTTGGGCAATTCCACGTCGATTACCTGATCTTTCCACGTCACGACGCTGACTTCCATTTCTGCTTTCAGATACTTCACCCGATCGCCAATTTGAGCGGCAGTAAGGCGGCCTTCTTCATAGCTTTCCATGTCCATAAAAATATAGTCATCGCCCTCAATGTAGGTGTGCTGCATCACCCGTTTCTCCAGGGTTGCGGAAGGAACGGTCTCACCCGCCCGAAAGGTGCGCTCTACCACACTGCCCGTTTGGGCATTTTTGAGCTTTGTCCGCACGAAGGCCGAGCCTTTACCGGGTTTAACGTGTAAAAACTCCACCACTCGCCATACAGAGCCATCCAACTCTACGGTTGTGCCCGTTCGGAAATCATTACTTGAAATCATCTGCCTATGCCTTGAATACGAAGGATTCTCCCACGGAGACGCTACATGAACGAAACCCTATTTTACCCCTCCGAGGTACTTTCTAAAGGCGAGGGTGACATTATGCCCCCCAAAGCCAAAGGAGTTGGACAGGGCTAAATCCACGGTCTGCTCCCGACAGGTGTGGGGGACGTAATCTAAATCACACTCTGGGTCGGGGGTTTCTAAGTTGATGGTG
Source organism: Prochlorotrichaceae cyanobacterium CTOTU29312 (assembly GCA_031971595.1). Lineage (GTDB taxonomy): Bacteria > Cyanobacteriota > Cyanobacteriia > Prochlorotrichales > Prochlorotrichaceae > JBEAPM01. The sequence goes on along the minus strand of DALYGI010000239.1, from coordinate 5,211 downwards.
GGGGGAATCCGATCGTGGGCAATAATTTTGGCCAGGGCCACCGCTTCGATGCCCCCAGCCCCCCCCAACAGGTGGCCGGTCATGGATTTGGTGGAGCTAATGGGAATCCGGTAGGCGTGATCTCCTAGGACTTTTTTGATGGCTTCGGTTTCCGTTTTATCGTTGGCGGGGGTACTGGTGCCGTGGGCGTTAATGTAGGTCACTGCGTCTGGGGGCAGGCCCGCATCCCGCAAACACAGTTCCATGGCTTTGGCGGCCCCTAGACCACCGGGAACGGGGGAGGTGATGTGATAGGCATCACAGGTCATGCCATAGCCCACCACTTCCGCGTAGATCCGAGCGCCGCGCTGGAGGGCTTGCTCTAGTTCTTCTAAAAAGAGAACTCCGGCCCCTTCTCCCATGACAAATCCATCCCGATTTTTATCGAAGGGACGGCAGGCGTGGAGGGGATCGGCGTTATTGAAGGACAGGGCACGGGCGGAGGCAAATCCAGCCACGGACACCGGGGTAACTGCGGATTCTGTGCCGCCGCAAATCATGGCGTTGGCGTAGCCCTGTTGAATGAGACGGAAAGCATCCCCCACGGCGTTGGAACCGGAGGCGCAGGCGGTCACGGGGCAACTGTTGGGGCCTTGGGCTCCGGTGTCGATCGCCACGAGTCCGGCGGCCATGTTGGCAATCATCATGGGCACCATGAAGGGGCTACACCGGTTGGGGCCTTTCTGAAGCAGAATGGTCTGCTGATCTTCCAAGACTTTGATGCCGCCAATGCCCGTGCCCATAATGACCCCCACCTCACTGCTATTGAGATCGGTAATGTCAAACTGGGCATCCTTGAGGGCTTCACGAGCCGCAACGATCGCAAATTGGGCAAAGCGATCCATCCGCTGGGATTCTTTGGCATCCAAAAAGTCCGTTGGATTAAAGCCCTTGACTTCACCCGCAATTTGGCACTTATGGCTAGAGGCATCAAAATGGGTAATACGACCAATCCCACTTCTACCCTCCACTAGACCCTGCCAATAGGCATCCAGGGTATTTCCGAGGGGAGTAATTGCCCCTAATCCCGTAACAACAACACGTCTTCCCACTGAGTTGGCCATGATATCCGTAATGCTGAGCAGTTCTGCTAGTCCCTATCACCAGGGATAAATCTGAAGTCGGAAGTGAGAACGCGGAACTCGGAAGTTAAGGGTTACCGGGTTCCAGGTTCAACGAGTGCGGGGATTTGTGCAACACATCTCCCCCAATTCCCTATCCCCATAGGTGGGGATGACCCACCCATCACACGATCGCTTTAGGTTAGATCTAGGTTAGCCTAGGCGGCTTTTTTCTCGGAGATATAGTTCACAACATCTTGAACGGTGGCAATGCCTTCCGCGTCTTCATCGGGAATTTCTATTTCAAAATGATCTTCTAATGCCATTACCATTTCCACAACGTCCAGGGAGTCCGCTCCTAGATCGTTGGCAAAATTAGCTTCGGGCTTAACCTTCTCTACCTCGTCAACCCCCAGTTTGTCGATGACGATCGTTCTGACCTGGGCGTAAATTTCCTCTTGACTCATTGGATTCCCTCGTTAAAAACAGAATTTAGAGACTCTAATTTAGACATTTTTTAATCTTATCAGAAGAATGGGTCTGGGAAGTCAATCTCTACGATCGGTCTCTCAACTCGGCCTGTGGTCAACAGCCAACCCACCCCTAGCCCCTCCCAGGAGGGGAACCGGAATTTGCTCGTCAACAGCCAACCCACTCCTAGCCCCTCCCAGGAGGGGAACCGGAATTTGCTCGTCAACAGCCAACCCACCCCTAGCCCCTCTCAAGAGGGGAACCGGAATTTGCTCGTCAACAGCCAACCCACCCCTAGCCCCTCCCAGGAGGGGAACTGGAATTTTAGCCTCCCAGGAGGGGAACTGGAATAGACCTAGAGAAGTCCTAGGGCGATCCGCTGGAGGGCGGCGGGTAGAATTTGGTGCTCTTGCTGCTGAATCCGGGCTTGGAGGGTGGCGGGGGTGTCTTCGGGGACAACGGGAACTACGGCTTGCATCAGAATTTGCCCACTGTCTACTTCCGGCTCTACCAGATGGACGGTACACCCGGAAACTTTGACCCCTGCGGCCAGCGCCTGCTCGATCGCTCGGATGCCTTTAAAGGCGGGTAGCAAACTAGGGTGAACGTTAACAATGGTCTGGGGATAGGCATTAATCAAAACGGGAGTCACAATCCGCATCCAGCCCGCCATTACCACCCACCTTACGCAGTAGGCCTTCAGGGTCGAAACGATCGCCCGATCCAGGTCTTCCCGGTGGGCAAAGTCCCGATGGTTGAGCAAGACTTTAGGAATGCCCCAACGATCGGCCCGGTGAGCCACTGTGGCTTCCGGGTTATTGTAGATCAACACCTGGACGGTGGCTTGCAAGGTCTGCCGCTGAATCGCCTCTAAAATGGCTTCAAAGTTGCTGCCACTGCCGGAGGCTAACACCCCTAGGGGCAAGGGTTCCGCCGCAAGCTGGGCAGGGGAAGGGGGCAGCGGCGAGGTTAAAGCAGCGGGAAGCATGGGTTAGAGTGCCCCACTATTCCCATTACTCTTTGCATTATCTAGCGCCACATCCCCTAGGTTGAAAATAAAAGGCGGAGTGGCTTGATCTCCCCCCATCACCAGCACCTTCGGCATTTGGGCACCGCCACGGCCCCACGCATCGATCGCTTCCCGTTGGAGGACTAAATCCCCCCCGGCTCCGGTTAAACTTTCTGCTAACAAGCGCTGCGCTTCCGCCCGACCTCTAGCACGGTTAATTTCCGCAAGGGCTTCCTGCTCTGCTTCCTGGGCCACGTAAACCGCCCGTTGAGCCCGCTGCTCGGCAATTTGCTTATCTTCTACAGCAGAAGCAAATTCTTTGGAAAAATTGAGATCGACTACGCTAGTGTCGAGGACAACGATGCCGTAATTTTCGAGACGGGCGGTGAGGGCCTGATCAAAATCTTCTTTGAGTAAACTTCGCTGGGTTACGGATTCCTCCGCTGTTCGCAAAGAAGCGGCAATTTTAAAGGATTCCTGGGTTTGGGGGGCAATAATTTTAGCCACAATATTTTGCAATGTGCCCTGAGTCCGACGAATATCCACCACTTTGATGGGATCGAGGCGGAAGTTAATGGCAAAGCTAGCGCTCAGGGTTTGCAGGTCGCGGGTGGAGCTTTCCGCAGGTACTTCAAATTTTTGCACCGTGACATCGTACACATCTACGGTGGAAATGATGGGGGGCTTGAAGTGCAGCCCTTCCAACAGGGGCGAAGTTTGGGCTTTCCCTAAAATACTCATCACCCCCGCTTGCCCTGGGGTAATAATCACGATCGAGTTGAGTCCAACAAAGGCAATCAAGCCCACCACGATCGCCACAATAATCGTAATGGGGTTACTGCCCCCTGATTGCTTACGGTAAACCACAGTACTGCGTCCTCTAGCTGAAAAAATCCGCTCTTAGTGTACAGAGGTTTGGGAGTCAGGAAATCTTAAAAAAATCCAAGGGAAGGGCAGACAGGGGAAGAAGCTTGGCGGATTCTGAGCTTGAAAGGCCGAGCTTTCCATGGGTTCCAGTATGCTAAAGGAGCAAAAAATCCTGTTACAAGGCGGTGCGGAAGATGGATGATCAACTGCTGATTTTAATTACCGACGATCGGGAAGAAGAGACTTCAGACGGCTCCAAAGGTTGGGCAACCAGAGGCACCAACATCGTTAAAGACAAAGTAGCCGCGCTCAAACAGGTCAAATTACCGATCGTTGACCTGGAAGCAAAAATGGAAACCTTCTTAACCCTGGTGGGGCGCTTGTTTCGCAAAGCCGATCAGCAAGCCACCGCTGAATCTGGAATGCGGCTCAAAGAAGTGGAACTCCAGGTAGAAATTAGTGGCGAAGGGGAAATTCGTCTGATCGCCGGAGGGAAAGCTGCCGCCAAAGGCGCGATCACCCTGCGGTTTGAGCGGGTAGAATCAAACTAATCCTAGTTTCCCTCCTGGAAGGGGCGGGTTGACCGTTGACCTGAAGTTTTGACTCAACTCTGGCAGACCTATGGCGCAAAACGACTGGGCGATCGTTATTGGCATTAATGAATATGAACACCACCCGGAGCGGAACTTGCGCTATGCGGTGAATGATGCTCAGGCAATGCAAGACTTGCTCTGCAACTATGCCCGGTTTCCAGCGGATCAGGTTTTTCTCTGTTTGGGGCAACAGACGGAGCGCGGCCAAAACACCTATCCCAATACGAGCAACCTTTATCGCTGGCTCCAACGGGAATTACAACCGGACAAAATTGGACAGGCCGATCGCCTCTGGTTCTTTTTCAGTGGGCACGGACTGAGCAGTAACGGCACAGATTATCTGATTCCCTGCGACAGCTTACAGGACAACGAAAAGCTTTTAATATCTGTGCCAGAAGTCATTGCCGCCCTGCGGAACCACAACGATGCCGATATTGTGTTGATTCTGGATAATTGCCGAGAAACCGCAGACAAAAGCTTTAACCCCTGTCCTTTTAGCGAAGAAACCAAAGCCCTTGCCAAACAGCGGGGAGTGACCACCCTATTTTCCTGTGATTATGCTCAGTTTTCCTACGAACTGCCCCAGGAAAAGCGGGGAGCCTTTACCTATGCCCTTGTGGAAGGCTTGAAGCAACACACCTTACCACCACAGTTGGAGAAATACGTGCAGGAGCGCGTGGCAGCGTTAAACAAACTCAACCGCATTGGCGGACTGCAAACCCCCAAGATTTGGTTAGATTCTGCCCAGCGAGGAGTCATCCCACTGCTGCCAGAGTGTGTCACAGTGGCAGATGTGCAAATCCTGCGGGAACAGGCACGGGATTTAGAACTGGAGGGACACCTAGAGGAAGCAGAGCAGATCTGGTGGCAAGTGATTCAAGCCCCGATCGTTGGGCAGTTCTTCCAGGAAGGGAAAAAAGCCGTGAGACGGATTTATGGCAAAAGCTTACGCGCTCAGGCAAAGGCAGAAGTGCAACAGGAGTTGAGCCAGCTACAGCAGCAAGCGGAAACCGCCACCCGCCAACGACAAACCCTTGAACAACACCAAATTCAACTGCAACAGGAAAAAGCTGAACTAGAGCGGCAATTGGCAGGGGCGCAAGCCACAGCAGAGCAGGAATTGAGCCTTCGGCAACAGCAATGGCAAGCAGAAACAGCAAAACAGTTGCAG
>DALYGI010000238.1:0-6912 GCA_031971595.1 Prochlorotrichaceae cyanobacterium CTOTU29312 | reverse complement strand
CTAATGCCCTGGATTGGGGCGATCCTACCGATGCACCTGAAACCATCTATGGGGTTGCCAGTAAAACCTTCGCCCTTCGTCCCAATAATGCTAACCGCCTCCCCCTATCCGTGAGCTTAGGGATGGGTACTGGCGGTTTCCGCTCCACCGGGGCGATCGCTGCGGGTGACAACGATCCCAACGTTTTTGGTAGCCTTGGTGTAGTGCTAATCCCCCAAATCTCCCTGGCCAGCAGTTGGACGGGGAGCCAATGGAACCTAGGGATGGGGGTTGCTCCCTTCCGTATTCCCCTGACCTTTAGTTTAGGCTTTACGGATGTGACAGATAATACTGTTAGCGGTCCTGGCTTCAACATCAACGCCGGTTATTCCATTAGCTTCTAACTCGATTCTCAATCCGTCACTCTGGGCAAGGATCCCCTTCGGAATACCTGAGTCCAGAGTTGCTTCGTCCGTTTGATCATCTGCGTTCACAACGTTTTTAGGAGATTTTCAGGAGATTCCCATGCACCAAGCCTTAAAAACCCTTAAACAAACCCTCAAGGTCGCAGGAATAGCGGCTACCTCCGGCGCCCTTGTCACCTTAGGGGCAAGCTCTGTCTGGGCCGGTCAAACCCCTGTTGTAACCACTGGAGACTCCAGTTCCACTGGAGCCGTTAACTTTGATGCCAATGCTGGTTCCGCAGCGGGCGTAAGCATACAGACTATTAGCACCCCTGGCACTGAAGTTCCGGTAACGGTTGCCCCCAATGTAGATGTCACCGTTTCCTCCCAAGCTACGGCTGTTTCACTAGGTACAATCACTCAAGCTCAAGCAGATACAGGAGTCGGTAGCGGCGGTGCGGTGGTCTCTGCTCCTCCCGAAGTCGTAACAGCGGTTGTGGATGCAGCGAATGTTAGCAGCGGTGCTGGTGCGGTCAGTGGCGCTGGCTTGCAAGGGCCGACCTCCCCTGCCGCTGCCATTAGCACTTTGGCAGATGTGCCTGCTGTGGCGGATGTTACCGTTATCACGCCTTCAGGGGCTAGCGTCAGTGTGGGTCAGGCTCTTAATAACCTTGCCGCTGCCCTGGCGGGAGGAGATGGAGTAGTATTACCGACAGCGCTAAATGATGCCGCGATCGTTATTCTGACTGCCCTGAGAAATGATCCGGGGAACGCAGAACTTCGCACTGCTGGTCGAGCGGTTGGTGCGCTTCTCCGCGCAGTGCGGAGTGCAGGTAACTAAGATAGAGTTGGGTTGCCCTGGGTAAAACCTGGCTATAAAAACTGGTCGAGTACCTTTTGTGTTTTCTCGACCAGTTTTTTTAGAGGTACTTGACTAAAGTAGTGAGGCTTGTTAAGAACAATCATCAAGTGGGCAGATTTCTTCGTTGATGAACGTTTAGCTGAGTTTTTTTTAGGATGACTGCTCAAGACCCTCCTCACCATGACACTGCATTTATTGCCTTAGAGCAGGTGACCAAGATGTACCCGAACGGCAGCTTAGGACTTTCGGAGGCTAGCCTACGTCTCGATCAAGGGATGTTTCTGTTTGTAACGGGGGCTTCTGGGGCGGGCAAAAGTACTCTCTTAAAATTACTGTATGGGGCGGAGCGTCCCAGTCGCGGCAAAGTTCTCATCAATAATAAGGATATTGGCCAACTCCGGGGCGATCGTTTGGCCCGGTTTCGTCGTCGAGTGGGGGTAATTTTTCAGGATTACAAGCTCTTGCCCCAGCGCACGGTGGCGGAAAATGTGGCGTTTGTACTTTGGGCTCAGGGCTATAGTCAGGAAGCGATCGATGCTCGTCTGTTGCCTACTTTAAAGTTAGTGGGACTGAAACATAAGGCGCACTGCTTTCCGCCCCAGCTATCGGGGGGAGAACAACAGCGGGTGAGTATTGCTAGGGCGATCGTGGGGATGCCGCCGTTGTTGCTGGCGGATGAGCCGACGGGGAATTTAGATGCGGACAATTCCCAACAAATTATGGATATTTTGCATCAATTGCATCAGAAAGGAATTACTATAATTGTCACAACTCATGATGCTCGGTTAATTCAGCGTTTTCCGCATCCTGTTGTGCAAATTCGTCACGGGAAGCTGAAATGGCTCAGGCAAAGTTAAATCAGGGCACGGATCAGGAACCTGATCAGGACAACGGCAATGGGAATAGTAATAAAAATAAAAATAAAAATAAAAATGGAAATGGGAACGATCGTTTACCCCTACGCTTTTGGATTGTCGCCTCAATTAATTTTATTAATGCCATCAGTTTTACGATTTTAATCCCGATTCTATATCCCTATGCTAAAGCCTTTGGGCTGAGTGATTTTCAAGCAAGTTTACTGACGACGGTGTATGCCCTTTCTCAATTTGTAGCAACGCCCATTTTAGGACGGTGTTCCGATGCCTGGGGGCGCAAACCCCTGTTGGTGAGTAGCTTGGCAGGGACAGCACTTTCTAATTTGGTGGCCAGCGTTACGCCCTTTGCCTGGTTACTCTTTGCAGCGCGATTTTTTGATGGCTTAACCGGTGGCAATACCTCCATTGCGGCGGCGGTTATTAGCGATACTACTACTCCTGGCGATCGGGCGAGGGCCTTTGGCTTATTTGATGCGAGTTTACGACTGGGGTTTATGACGGGGCCAGCTATTAGTTATTTTGCCCAGAAGATCCCCACCTTTCCGGGGGTTAGCCATTTGGGAATGAGTTTTTTTGCGGCCACAGTCATGGCCACGATCGCTACTCTGGTGACCTTATTTTATCTGCCGGAAACCCTCAAAAATCCCCGTCCTTTGGTCTTAGATTGGAATTTATTTAATGTAAAGGGGTGGGCACGATCGTTAAAAAATAAAACGATCGCCAATGTAATTTTACTCACCTTTTTGAGCGGTACAACCTTTACCTTATTTACCTTTGCCCTACAACCCTTTTTCCTTCATGTGTTAGGACAAAAAATTGAAAATATTGCTATTCTGATCACCTTAGTAGGAATTTCCGGGGTGGCCACCCAGTTTTTTGTAGTCGGTCGAATTACCAAAGCCTTTAATTTAGCGATCGTGTTGTTAGTGGCCCTCACCATACGGGGATTCATTTTCCTCGCTATGCCCACCTTTCCCAATCTGCTGACGTTTACAGGATTGACCATTTTATTAGGGGCAGTTAATGCCTTTCCCCTGCCCATTATGACCTCCATTTTGACCCTCAAAAGCAGCGAACAGGAGCAGGGAGAAGTCTTAGGGCTGAGTTCCTCGGCGCTGAGCATTGCCAACGCGATCGGTCCAGCCCTAGCCGGAGCAATGGTTACCCTCAGCTATGACACACCCTTTTACATATCCGGTGTATTAACCCTCTGTGTAGCAGGCTTTGCCCTTTTTTTACGATCGGATTTGTGAATTCAATAGAGCTTCAGAATTGAGAATTTACGCGGTGTGCAACTATTCTCAGATCCCCGGTTTCTGGGGACATAACATCAATAGATTGGGCTTCGTTCTGCAAGAAACCGGGGATCTTGCACATGCCGTTAGAATTGAGAATTGGGAATTGGGAATTACATTCCTGAAACCCAAACTCAACCCTATTCCCTAACCCCTATTCCCTATTCCCTAACCCCTACAAAGTCAACGATTGGGGATTAGTTTCAATCAAGCTAGCTAGATCCTGGAGGAACTGGGCCGCGTCTGCGCCGTAAATAATACGGTGATCGGCGGTCATGTTCACCTGCATCTGACGACGAACCCCTAGCAATCCGTCCCCTGTGGCAATGACCGTAGGTTTGGCTGCGCCGATCGCTAAAATGGATCCCTGACCGGGGGGCAAAATAGCATCAAACCGATCGACCCCAAACATCCCCAGGTTAGACAGGGTAAAAGTACCGGTGCTGTATTCATCCGGTTTCAGTTGCTTGGTGCGGGAACGGCTGACTAAATCTTTCCACTGGCGAGAGAGGGCATAGAGATCGGTCTGATCGGCGTTTTGGAGGACGGGGGTAATTAAGCCGCCATCTTCCATGGCCACGGCGATCGCAATGTTGATGGAGCCGTTGTAATAAATCCCTTCCGGTTGGTAACTGGCATTGACGATCGGGTGTTTTTTCAAGGTCATGGCCACGGCTTTCGCTAACAGAGCCGTCATGGTTACGCCCTTAGATTTCACTTGTTTATAGAGATCATCCAGGGCATCGGTGGTAATGGTATAGCCGACGTGGAAAGTAGGGACTTGTAAGCTGGCCATCATGTTCCGCACCACCGCCTGTTGCAGGGTGTTAAAGGGCGTAATTTGTCCCGCAACGATCGGAGCGGCAGGTTGGCTAGGGGCAGGGGCGGGAGCTTTGGCCACTACGGTGCTAGGACTGGGAACGATCGCAGTGGATAGGGGGGATACAGGGGATACGGTGGGTACCACAGGAGCAGAGGGAACTTTACCAGCAGCTTGCTCCACATCAGCAGCCACAATGCGACCGTGGGGCCCGGTTCCCTTCAGGGTTTCTAAGTTAACCCCCAAGGTCTTCGCTAACTTACGCGCACGGGGAGAAACCACCACACGATTACTAGCGGTCACCGCAGCGATCGGCTCTGGTTCTGGGGCAGCGGGTTCAGGGGTGGCAGGAGTCGCCGCAGGGGCAGCCGTGGATCCTTGGGGGGCTCTCGCTTGGGCATCAGGAATTTCTGCTTCCGTTTCAGCTAACAGAGCGATCGTACTGCCCACGGGTGCAGACTCCCCAGCGGGAACTAAAATCGAAGCTAAAAAGCCCTCATTAAAAGACTCCACATCCATATCCGCTTTATCGGATTCCACCACCACCACAGTTTCTCCCCGTTCAACTTTGTCACCGGGAGACTTCAGCCATTCAACAATTTTCCCTTCAGTCATAGTGGAACTAAGGGCCGGCATAAAGACTTCGTGAATCATGGAGATCCTTTCCTGAGAGCAATTTACGATGGTTGACGATTCCGTTAAGGCGGAGAGAGGCAGGGATGTCGTAATCCCTAAACTGAACCTAGCCTCAATAGGGTCTAATTAGTATAGATCGCTTTGACCCCTAGGCTTGTACTGTGGTTACTGTTAAATCGGCAACTTGAGTGTCTAGTGTCTAGTGTCTAGCGTCTAGTGCCGAGTTCCCAATTTCCCAATTTCCCAATTTCCCAATTCCTAATTCCCAATTCCCGCCATGTCTTTCCAACGCCTTGACGATCGTCAACCGAATCAGCTTCGTCCCGTCAGTTTTCAGCACCGCTTTACCCAAGCCACTCCGGGGTCTGTGCTGGCTCAGTTTGGGCAAACCCAGGTCTTGTGTACGGTCAGCCTTCAGTCTGGGGTTCCCCCTTTTTTAGCCAATACGGGGCGGGGCTGGTTAACAGCGGAGTATCGGATGCTACCGGGGGCCACCCGGAGCCGTCAACCCAGGGAATTTATGAAGTTGTCGGGACGAACCCAGGAAATTCAACGGTTAATTGGGCGTAGTCTGCGGGCCTGTCTGGATTTTGAAGCCTTGGGGGAAAATACGCTGCTGGTGGATGCGGATGTGTTGCAAGCGGATGCGGGAACCCGGACGGCGGCGATTACGGGGGGCTATGTGGCCCTCAAGGATGCGATCGATTTTTTGCTGGAGCAGGGAAAATTAAGCCAGAATCCCTTACGCCAAGCGGTGGCGGCGGTGTCTGTGGGCATGGTCAAGGGCGAAATTCTGTTGGATCTTAATTATGAGGAGGATGTGCAAGCCCAAGTGGATTGCAATGTGGTGATGACGGAGCGGTTGGAACTGATTGAAGTGCAGGGCACAGGGGAGGAAGGCAGTTTTAGCCGTCAGCAACTCAATCAAATTCTGGATTTGGCCGAGCAGGGAATTCAAACTTTATTGCTGGCTCAACGGGGGCTGGCCACCACCCAGGAAGGGTAATTATCCCTAAAATAAGAGGTCAATGTGTTGTACATTGCACAGCCTTGGGGATCTTCTGACTTAGGATTGGGAAAACTGTCCAAGCATCATCTAAGCAATTGAGAGTCGATGTATGGCTAAATCAACCGCTTCAACCGCTTCAAATTCTGGCTCAAATTCCCCCTTCAGGATTGACATTGCAACGCTGACTATGGTGGGACTAGGGGCGATCAGTGGTCTAGTTGTCTTTGTGGTGACCGCTAATCTACTGTCCCATTTTCGTACCTATTCCCTGGTGATTGCGGCGGGAAATGCCCAGGGGGAAAGCTATATCATCAGCACGGCTCTGGCAGAAGTGGTCAAAAAATATAATCCTCGTATTCGTCTGACGGTTCAGGAAACGGGAGGAACGACGGAAAACCTCAAGCTTTTGGATACTGAAGAGGTGGCATTTGCTGCGGCTCAGGCGGATGTACCACCGGGGAATTCAGCCAAAATTGTTGCCAATCTCTACAGTGATAAATTTCATTTGTTGGCAACGGCTCAGAGTGGAATTCGATCGTTTGGGGATTTGCGGGGAAAACGGATTGCGCTCCCTCAGTCCGGTGGACAGTTTCAATCTTTTTTACAGGTGGCGGCTCATTTTGGCTTAAAGGAAACGGATTTTCAATTTATTGGGGCAACGGAGGAGGAAGGCAGTCAAGCGTTTATTAAAGGAGCAGCGGATGCAGCCTTTCGGGTGCGGGCTGCCAGTAATGGGGCGGTGCGGCTCTTAGCCCAGGGGGGCAAGGTGTTGTTTATTCCCATTGATCAGGCGGCGGCTATGCAGATTAAATATCCCGCTTTTCAGCCCTCTAGTATTCCCCAAGGTACCTATCAGGGAATCCCCCCTCTTCCTCAAGAAGATTTATCCACCGTCGCCGTCGATCGGATTCTTCTCACCCACGATCGGGTACCGGATGCGGTGGTTTATGCGATCGCTGAAACCTTGATCAATCGTCGTCAGGAAATTGCCGATAGGATTCCAGACCAAAATGCAGAAGTGCGAACCTTAGT
>DALYGI010000237.1:0-6919 GCA_031971595.1 Prochlorotrichaceae cyanobacterium CTOTU29312 | reverse complement strand
TGATCGGGAAAATCCCAAAAGCCTGAAATTTCAGCCCATCTCAAGGACGATCGGGGCCAGTGGTGACTTGCGGTTTCCAAAGTCCAGCCCAGTTGGGTTACCAAGGGAGTCACTAACCGGGTATAGGGAATGCAATCGTACCGCCGGACACGATCGTTAAAGTAGAGGGCATTGGGTACGGCGATGCGGGCTTCGTAGCGGGCGATGGAGTCTAAACCAAGCCCCCCCAGGGTGATGCCACAGCCATAGAGCCGGGGGGCAAAAATCGATCGCAGGCTAGGTTTAACCTCCAGGGGAAGAGCGATCTGGGGATGAAGGGCCTGAAGGTTTAAATCCACAGGGGCGGGCTGCTGGCCGATGGACACCAAAAGACGATCGCCTCCCCATTGGCCTTCCGTGGCTGTTACCTGAATGGGTTGATGGGGCAGATCTGAGGACACAGCCAGGGGATGAACAGGGCTAAAAATATCCACCCCTCGTCCTTCCAGATCCCGTTGCAGCCGCTGAGCCAGGGAAGACAAAAGAGGAGTCTGAAGTAGCAACGTCACCCGATGCCCCTGTTGCCGCAACCCATAAGCATCCGTGAAACTATCCAGGCCCTCCCCCAAAATGAGCCAGTGTTCCGGGGTCCCCATAGGAGGCGTGATCGGTACCACCGTGTAGTAGGGAGTGCTGGTTAACCCCGGCAGATTGGGAAGGAGGGGAACCGCCGGGAGAGCCAACAGATAGGCACGGGATCCCAGGGGTCTCGATCGTTCTGGGGCTTGGAAACCCCGATCCTGGGGCAGAAAGTAACCACCTTTCCCGTCCAGGAGATCCAGTCCCGCCTGGTTGAGACCGTCCAACTGAGCGATCGTTTCTGGAGTCAGGGGCAGGCCTAGGGTCAGCAAACCCACCCGCGATCGTTCCTGGAGGGCAAGCAGGGCCGCTTCCAGTCCCCCCGCTGAAGCGCCTAAAATGAGGAGGTCATAATCGAGGGATCGGTACATGAGAGCTAAGGGGTTGAAGGGCTAGGCAGCACAGCATGATTGATTAACGATTAACATACTCCCCCACCCTTACTTTTTACGCAAAACAGAAAAATCCTTGTAAAATCTGCCCTATGTAACAACCATTTGGGGGCTATGGCGATGCAATCCTGGAAATTGGGCTTGATCCACAAGGCAACGATCGTTCTGTTGGGGGGAATGGTAGGACTGGCGGGCCTTGAACTCTTGGCTTCAGCACCCGTACAAGCCTACGAAGCGCGTTTGAGTGTCACCCTAGATTTGGAACCGAATGAAACCTTCCAGACCTTGATGAAGCGGGCAGAAGTAGTGGCACGGGCAGCGGTACAGCGGGCTTTTGATACGGATATTTTGGCCACCGATGCTTCGATTTTTATCAATGGACGCAGTGGCGGCTTAGAAGCCCCGTTATTATCCGTGCAAATTAGTCGGTTTCAGTGGCAAAGCTTTCCCGATGCACGCCGATGGGCCACCTATTACTCTTCTACCCAAAGTTTACTGCGGCTGGAGTCTCCCGTCCTCATCGGCGATCCAAATGGGGCACAACCCCAGCCACCAGAAGATCTGCCGGAATCAGCCGAGAATAACGAAGACTCTTTCAGCCTCTCGAATTTTACCTTTAGGGCTGATGGCTGGGTAATTGGTACTGTAACCAATCTTTCAGGGAGACCCGTTGCTTTTGTTCAGGTGAATTACGAAGCACTTGGGGCCAATGGTGAGTTAATTGGAACTGGATCTTTCTTCACCAACCCCAGTTCCATACCCGTTGGCGGATCTTCAAATTTTAGCTACCCTATCCAAGGAGGGGATGAGGCAGCCACAGCAAGAATTACGGGATTTCAATGGCGATGGGCTGATTGAACTTCTGGAACGCCCCCTGGTGGTTCCCAATGAACTATTGGAAAATCCTAGTGACTAATGACTGCTTCTCCTCGTCAAATTCTAACTGGGCTTAGGGCCGATACCTTTCGTCACCCCCTCGATCGTGCGGCAACGGAGGCCCTGCGCCAACTTTTTGGTCTCGATCTGCTGATTCGCCAAGGTCTAGCCCCCACCATTGAGCAGGTCTTATATCTGGAGAATATTGCCTCTAGCATTCGGGTCAGTGAGCGGCAATTACCCTCCCTCCAACGATCGTTAGAGGAAGCTTGCGCCATTTTAGATGTGGACGTGCCCCAACTTTATGTGCGGCAAAATCCCCTGCCCAATGCCTACACCTTTGCCATGCGGGGCAAACAGCCCTTTATTGTGGTGCATAGTGCCCTGTTGGATTTGCTCACAGCAGCGGAAGTGCAGGCCGTACTCGCCCACGAACTGGGGCACCTCAAATGTGATCATGGGGTGTATTTAACCCTGGCGAATCTTTTAATTTTGGCTGCGGGGCAGTTACCGGGTTGGGGGGGCTGGCTGGCGGAAAATCTGCGGGAGCAATTACTCCAGTGGGTGCGCTGTGCCGAATTTACCTGCGATCGAGCGGCCTTACTGGTGGCCCAGGATGGGAATGTGGTGGCATCCGTGTTAATGAAATTGGCGGGGGGAAGCCCTAAACTCGCCGCCGATTTGAATGTAGCCGCCTTTTTAGAACAAGCCCGCGACTACGATCGAGCTAGTGAGGATGACCTAGGCCAACTGATTCGAGCGCTGCAAACCGCTTCCCTCACCCATCCCTTACCCATTCTCCGGGCCAGAGAAATCGATCGTTGGGCAAAAAGTTCTGAGTACCAGGCCCTTTTATTTTCAGAGAAAAGCCGCTATACTGAAACCCTGACAAATTCAGATTCCGTGGGCAGATGGCGGAATTGGTAGACGCACCGCACTCAAAATGCGGCGACTTCGGTCTTGGGAGTTCGAGTCTCCCTCTGCCCATTTTAATTTCTAGTTTATTTCTAACGGCCCTTGGGAGGAATAGATCCCAATTCTTCAATCCGGTAGCCATCGGGATAAGTCCGGTTGGGATGTTCCGTAAAAAAGGAAGACACCTGCCGGGGCGGAAACTGATGGGCGAGGCGAGACCGCAGGCGCAGGTTGGTTTGAACCAGGTGACTTAACCATAGGGGTTGGGGTTGAACCCCCAGATGTTGGCAGACTTGGGGTGGCAGCAAACTATCAGCACAGGGACGCACCACGGGACGGAGCCACGCTGGGAACCATCTGGCAAACAGGTTACGGGTTGATTCTGCTATGTTTTGGTTGGCTGCTGCGTAGGTAAAAACCGTGGTTTCATAGCGATCGTGATAGGCTTCAAACTCTGCATCTGTGGCGGGAATATCCGTGAGGTTCATGTGTAGACCTACGGTTTGCCAAAAGGCCACCAAACCTTGCCGTTCTTCAGGGGTTAGGGGTCGCCAAGCCCAGGTATTAATCCAGCGAATCGGCTCATAAATAAACGTGGAGAGGACATAGAGAAAGTCTGCATTTTCAATGGCAAAACGGCTGTGAATGGCATTCATGCGCTGAATTGCCCTGATGCCCCGCTCATGCTCGTAGCCCCACTGCATCACCTCCGCCATTAGTAAGCCCGTATCGTCATAGCGTTTTTGGGGACGATCGATAAATTCCCTGGTTCGTTCTAAAAGTTGGGAAATGCGCGGGATACAAAAGGTTTTGAGCAACGCAAATTCCAGGGATCGGGTTATATCCCAGGGGAATTCATACCCCGCCAGATGATGGACAATTTGGCAGGGGGTGCGGGGATCTTGGGCAGGAGAATAGGGAGGCATAGGGCTAGGGTGCTAGGGTGCACATTATTAAGGGGGGGCAATGGGCTCCTGACCGGCCACCACAGGGGCGATCGTTTTGAGGGAGAGGGAGGGATGATCCTGAAGAAGTTGGTTCACGTTCCACTCATTGCGGAAGAGCAACACGGGCCGCCCCCAGTTATCTTTGACCACCAGGGTATTAAACAAGCGCCCTAGGGAGTCCAACTTTTCCCAACCGTCTTCCACCCAACGGGCCACCGTATAGGGCAGGGGTTCAATCAGGGTTTCTACGCCGTACTCATTTTCGAGCCGAAATTTAACCACCTCCAGTTGCAGTTGCCCAACGGCGGCCAGGATGGGATCCCGTTTCGCTTCGTCTACGGAATACATAATTTGCACCGCGCCCTCTTCCCGCAGTTCAGACACCCCTTTATTAAATTGCTTAAATTTGGAGGGGTTGGGATTACGCAACAGGGCAAAAATTTCCGGGGAAAAACAGGGAATGCCCTCATATTCCAAGCGTTTGCCCGTAAAAATCGTATCGCCGATCGTAAAGGCTCCGGGATTATTCAGGCCAATCACATCCCCCGCAAAGGCTTCTTCAATGGAGTCCCGATCCTGGGCAAAGAGCTTTTGGGGTCGGGAGAGGCGCAGGATTTTGCCCGTGCGGGCATGGGTTACGGTCATGTCTTTTTCAAACCGACCGGAACAGACGCGGATAAAGGCCACCCGATCCCGGTGCTTGGGATCCATGTTGGCCTGAAGTTTAAACACAAACCCGGAAAATTCTTCGTAGCGGGGATCCACAATGCCCTGACTGCTCGATCGGGGTACGGGTTTGAGGGCATAGGTCAGAAAATGCTCTAAGAAAAGCTCTACCCCAAAGTTATTCATGGCACTGCCAAAAAACACCGGGCTGAGATCGCCGCTGTGAATGGCTTCCAGGTCAAAATCGTGACCCACCCCTTCCAACAGTTCCAACTCTTCTAATAACTGGCTATAAAGCTCCGGCCCTAACAGGGTTTCAATTTGGGGATCTTCTAAAGAGACGATCGTTTCTCCCGCTCGTTTTTTGCCCCCCACACTGCGCTCAAAGAGGTGAACCTTCCCTTGATGACGATCGTAAACCCCCTTAAACCGATCGCCCATACCAATGGGCCAATTCACCGGATAGGTTTTCAAGCCCAACTCCCGCTCCAACTCATCCAACAGTTCCAACGGCTCCCGACCAGGACGATCGAGCTTATTCATAAACGTAAAAATGGGCATCTTGCGGAGGCGACAAACCTCAAACAACTTGCGGGTTTGGGGTTCCAGACCCTTTGCCGCATCCTCCAACATCACCGCATTATCCGCCGCCGCCAAGGTGCGATAGGTATCCTCACTAAAATCTTGGTGTCCTGGAGTGTCCAGCAAATTAATCCGACAGCCTTGATAGTCGAACTGAAGCACCGTTGAGGTAATGGAAATGCCCCGTTGTTTTTCCATCTCCATCCAGTCCGAAGTCGCCTGACGCTGGGCCCGCCGAGCCTTCACCGCCCCCGCCTCCTGAATAGCCCCTCCATAGAGCAACAGTTTTTCCGTCAGGGTTGTTTTGCCCGCGTCCGGGTGAGAAATAATCGCAAAATTGCGCCGTTTCTCAATTTCCTCATCCAATTCCGTATTCAGGTTCAGCGATGACATAAGCCCCATGCAAAGTCCGATCCAGATATGCGATCCAGACAAGAGACCAGACAGGAAGACCACCTGGATTGTCTGGGTATTCCCACAGCTATATTAGTGTCATCAATTAGTGTAATTAGTTCCGACAGTTACACCAAGCAATCAACCCGTCAGATCTACAAATCTGCCCAGAAGTCTGGAAAACTGGGCTTTTTACCCCGTTCCCACCTCAGGAGCAAAAACCTGACCAAAATCCCTTAGCCAAAATGGAAGAGAAGGGATACACTGTCACCATCTTTGTGGATTTCACGGGATTTCACCTAAGCTCACGGGATTTCACGGGATTTCAGCGCTGGGTATCATCGTTGCGCCAGACCTGTAGCACCAGACCTGTAGCAACAATCGTTTGTGGAGAGGAATGCATTTATGGACTTTTTAGCCCCTTTAGCCCCCCTAGTGGTTGCGATCGTTGCCTACGTGGCGGGTTCAGTTAAGGTGATTAATGAGGGGGACGCGGCCCTCGTAGAGCGGTTTGGGCGCTACCGTCGTACCCTACAGCCAGGGCTAAATTTTACCATTCCCGTGATTGACACCGTCATTGTCGATACCACCCGCGAACAGGTTTTTGATGTGCCGGCCCAAGATGCCATTACCTCCGATGATGTGTACCTCAAGGCTGATGCGGTGGTCTTTTGGCGGATTATGGATCTGCGTCGGGTGCATTACGAAGTGGATGACATTAAAGCTGCGATCGAGAGTATTGTCCTCACCGCCCTGCGGGATCAGATTGGTCACATGGCCATGGACAAAATCATTGCCTCGCGGGAAGAAATTAGTAACAAGCTGCTGCGGAAGTTAGACGAAGTAACCCAAAGTTGGGGCGTAAAAGTGACACGGGTGGAAGTGAAAGACATTAAGCCCAGTGAAGAAGTGCTGAAAAGTTTAGACAAAATCCGCACCGCCGACAGTGAAAAACAAGCCGCCGTTTCCGTAGCCCAAGGGAAACAGGAAGCCATGATTTTAGAAGCAGAAAGCCGTCGTCAAGCAGCGATCGCAGAGGCACAGGGCATTGTGGAAGCGGTCAAACTCATTGCTAGTGCCATTCAACAAAACCCCAGCAATCAAGAAATCCTGCGGGAAATGGTGCGCTTTTTAGTAGCCCAGCGCTATGTGGATGCCAGCCAGAAAATTGGAGAAAGCAGCAACTCCAAAGTTATTTTTATGGATCCCCGCAGTTTAACGGACGCACTGGATGAGTTAGTGACCTCTAACGCAGATAACCTGCCAGGAGTCGGTCGTCAACCCCGTTAGATGGCGTTGGTATTGAACCGAGATCCCCGCTTTCTTCTCCAACGAAGTTCAACAATCTATGAAATAAACCAACAGAAACCAGGGATCTGATTAGCGCCACAAACGATCGTTTTAATTGGGTTAGTATTGCACGGAGATCCCCGGTTTCTCTGGTCTTCGCTGTTCAATCTGGGCTTTTCATCCATAAGAAACTGGAGATCTAAAACCACCAAAGCGATCGTCTTGGATCCCCGGTTTCTT
>DALYGI010000236.1:3514-6942 GCA_031971595.1 Prochlorotrichaceae cyanobacterium CTOTU29312 | reverse complement strand
AGCAATACCGAAACTTCAGCCAAATCTACCCTCGCTGATCTCAAAGATATGCAGTTCCAACGGGCTCAGGTTACCACTGGCGGTTCAGCGCTCAATGTGCGGGAATCGGCCCAGTACGAGGCCAAGGTCTTAAAACAGCTTGAGGATGGGGAAGCGGTCATTGTGATCGTACCCAAGGATCAACAAGACCTGCCGGAATGGGTGCAACTGTCTTCCGGGGGATGGGTGGCCTCCGATTGGCTAGAACTCAAGGAAACGATCGCTCCCCAGGGATAGGTCTGCCCCGATAACCAAGCATGAAAGCCCTATTCCAAAAAGATAGCCTGGGTTGGCAACTCCAACAGCTAACCCAGCGCATTAATGAATGGCTAGAAGCCCGCTGGAATTCCCCCCAATTTCCCTCTGCGGACAGTAATCTGCCCCAATGGAACCTGCCGGAGTGGTTTGTCCAAGGGTTCTTTTGGACGCTTCTAGGTGGACTGCTGGGGTGGGGGCTATGGAAAAGTTTCCCCACTTTTCAGCGTCTTTGGTACCAATGGCTACCCCAAACCCTGCGCCGATCGTCCTCACCCCGATCGCTTTCCACTCCCCATTCTCCTCAATACTGGCTACTCCAATCCAAAACCCTTGCCTGTCGGAATAATTACCCCGAAGCCTGTCGAGCCCTCTATTTTGCCCTCTTGCAGTGGTTCCATGAACAAGCCATTATTTCCCAGTCCCCCAGCCGCACCGATGGGGAATATTTGAAACTTTTGCCCCAAGGACGACTTAGCCCCCCTCAGGCAGACTCCGCCGCGATCGTTATTCATCTACACCAACAACTGTGCTTTAGTCCCCAATCCCTCAGTCAAGAAGATTTTCTCCATTGCCACACCGCCATTCAAAACCTAAAACTCAGTGAGAATCTAAAGTCTAATTCATAATTCATAATTCATAATTCATAATTCATAATTCCTACCTGCCCATCAAGGCTCGATCGCCCGCACATCGATCGTATTATTGAGTTGTTGTTCCTGTTGAATTCGTTCCCGCAATGCCTCCAAAGTTGTCGATTCCCCTAGGGTGAGATCCCCTTGATCACTTTCGAGATGAAACCGATTTACAAACCAGAGACTTTCCCGCTTAATCACCTGAATGACGACCTGACCAGATCCCCTTTGGCATTGAAAAACCGCACTATAGGTCGCCGTTGCCAAACTGGTAAAATCCCAAACCTTTTGGCCTTCCGCACTGGGCAACTGTCCTCCAGAAAACCCTTCCACCACCCCAAGCTGTTCACAGGACACTAGGGTTCCCAAGGTCTTTTTCCAGTGCAGTAGGAGGGCGGCTAAATCTCCCCCTGGCACCGTTTCTAACAATTGAGGGGTCGATCGTTGGCTAAAATCCTCCACCTGCCAAGTTTCCAACACCAGTAAAATAGAATCCCTGGCAAACTTCGCCGCTTGATCCGAAGCCTCATTAAAAGCCTGGGCTTGGTTGGTAAAAAAGCGCGTCACTTTGCGCCAATAAATCCGCACCAGGATCATCCCCGCTGCCACCAACACCAGGACAACGAAGAGAAAAACCCCAAAAATCCCTCCCAGAGCAATCAGAATCGCTTCCATAAAATTAACCTTCTGCTTAGGAATAGGTAAGCCTTGTGCTCCTGGAGATTAGCCCCTGATTACTCTCTTGACTAACCCCTGAATACCCCCTTCTCCGTAGGGAAACCGATCGGTAGAGGGAGAAGAGGGAAGGGATGAAGACCAGTTTTTTTGTTAAGACGCGAGGGCCACTTCTAGCATTTCTTGGAGTTGGCCGTTTTGATACATTTCAATCAAAATATCTGAGCCTCCAATAAATTCACCGTTGATATACACCTGGGGAATGGTAGGCCAATTAGAATATTCCTTGATCCCCTGACGAACTTCATAATCACTGAGTACATCAAAGGTGTGAAAGGGTACGCCCAAAATATTCAGGATTTGTACAACATTATTGGAGAATCCACACTGGGGCATCAGTTTATTCCCCTTCATGAAGACCACAATTTTATCCTGGTTGACGATGGCATCAATTTTGCTTTTGATTTCGGGAGTAAGGGTTTCAGACATAGGGTTTTGTATTTTTAAGTGATAAATCGGTGTAACACGGGGATCGAACCAAGCCTAGACGGGCTTAGGGGAGCCTTGAAATTCTTCGCTTTCTCAGTTCTCAAAATAGTGTAGCATCTGTTCCCGGTCTGGCAGCCTCTCCTTAGCCGTTCCCAAACCTGAGCCCCTCACAGAATTTTATCGAGCCCATAGATCAGCCCTTCCAGTTGCAGCACTTTACGAATGGCCAGCAACACTCCAGGCATATAGCAGGAACGATCGCTCGTGTCATGGCGCAGGGTATACAGTTCCCCAGGAGCCCCAAAAATCAACTCTTGATGGGCAATTAATCCGGGTAAACGAATGCTATGAATGCGAATCCCTTCCGCAACCGCTGCCCCCCGTGCCCCCGGAACTTTTTCTGTTTCATTGACCAAAGGCACATTATAGGTTTGTCCCAATTCCCCTAACAGTTGGGCCGTTTGCAGGGACGTACCACTGGGAGCATCCGCCTTTTGGTTGTGATGCAGTTCAATAATTTCTAAATGCTGGTAAAACCGGGAAGCGGCGATCGCTGCCTGCTGTAGAAGTACCATGCCAATGGAAAAGTTGGGGATGACCAAGCACCCCATGCTGGCCTTCACCGCAAACTCACTGAGATCCGTCAGTTGCTCCGGCGTAAGGCCCGTCGTTCCCACCACCGGGTAAACCCCATAGGCAATCCCCGCCCGAATGTTATCGTAAACACAATCCGGGTGGGTAAAATCTACCATGACGGGTTTTTCTCGCCCTTGGCAGGCATAGGCTAGGGTTCCTTGCAGATCCTGAGTGACCACCACTTCCAGGGCTCCGCAACCCACCACTTCCCCAATATCTTCTCCCACATGGTCAGGACGACGAACGATCGCCCCCACCAGTTTCAGATCCGGCGCAGCGGCTACGGCTCGAATCACTTCGCGGCCCATTTTTCCCGTAGCCCCATTGACAACCACAGGAATAGGCTGGGCAGGAGAATCCGGCAGGAGATTTTCAGACATAGTAAACTGGGTAAACTGGACGCTTTGAGGATTCACTGATCTGGAGTAAGCTTTCCCATCCTAGCATTAGGAATCCCCTCAGCCATACCTGATCCGCTGCATCTGTCCAGCGCAGGATGAAATGCACGGTTGGAATATGATCCTGTAAACAGATGCGGATGGGCACATGGGCAGAATGTTTGCGTAGGGACTGGGCAACGATCGGAATTGTCCACCATACCGTACCCGCCCGATCGCATTCCTGGGAGAGCCAATGGCGTTCTCCATCCTCCTGTAAAACCTCAATCTGCACCACCCCCGCACAGGGCAAATCTACCCG
>DALYGI010000236.1:0-3414 GCA_031971595.1 Prochlorotrichaceae cyanobacterium CTOTU29312 | reverse complement strand
TCAGACTGACTCGCCTCCAAAGCGATCGTGCCCCATTCCGTTTCCCAATGGCTATCGGCTTGGGGACGGTGAGGGGATAGATCCAAAGAGAGGAGATCAAAGAGAATCTGATCCGCTGCCAGCAAGGTTAAAGCCATTTGCTGCTGAGGGGAGGCGGTTTCATAGCTCTGGGGGGGCTGTCCCAAAATCCAAGCCTTACCCCCTTCTTCATCCCTCGCAGCCCCTAACAGCATCATCCCCGCCATATCATTTAATTGTTGGGGATCATTAGGAAAGAAAGATTCCACCGCTTGCACCAACTGCCGTCCTTTTTGACTGACGGTATGGATGCTCGCTTGACAAGCGGACAAAAGTTTTTCCAGCACTGCCTGGGGCAAGGCGACGGGCAACTGCACTACCTTTAAATTTAAATTCCAAAGATCGTCCGGGTAGTCTTGGACTTCCGTTTCCCAAGGGAAAAGAGGGGGATTGTGTTCAAGTTCGTCCCGTAATCGACGCTTAATGACGCTAAAAAAATGACGATCCTGTAGCATGGTTCCTTCTCCCAATGTTAAGTGGTTATGCCTGACGATCGAGGAAGGCGACCACCCAAGATTATTATACCGGGGTTGAAGCATCTGTCTTACTCTCCAGCTATTTTAGGAAGTGGTGATGCTAATCACTGCCAATAACATAGTTAAGGTAGTCACTCCCTTTGCCCTCTTCTACACTGCTGCGGTTTGAATTCCCGGATAGTTTTAAACTTTGCGGCGCGTTTAGGTAGGGGAATAGGGGACAGGGGTTAGGGGTTAGGGAATAGGGGTTAGGGGTTAGGGGATAGGGTAGGGCAATCTTCCTGGGGTTGCCCCGGTCGCTCTAGGGCGGGCATGGGGGCACCGACCGTACTTTTAGATTTCAACATGAGAATTGCTGGGATTCGATCGTACAATGGTACGAAATCCTAAAACTTCGCTATAATCTTAAGAATTACGTGTAGGAACTTTACAGTTCATTAAAGTTCTTTAAGGTGAGAATCGGTGCTGAGGCTCCGAGTATGTATGTTTTCTGTGGTTGAGGAATCCTATGGCAATTCATTGGTTACAAGCTTTAGAGGTCGGAAAATACCTAGTATCACAACGCCTCAAAGGGCGTAAGCACTTTCCCTTGGTGTTGATGCTAGAGCCGCTCTTTCGTTGCAACTTGGCCTGCACTGGCTGTGGCAAGATCCAACATCCCAAGGAAATTCTCAAGCAGAACCTCTCCCCCGAAGATTGCTTTAAGGCTGTGGAAGAGTGTGGCGCACCTGTGGTTTCCATTCCTGGGGGAGAACCTCTCCTCCATCCTCAGATCGATCAAATTGTCAAAGGACTGGTCGATCGCAAGAAGTTTGTCTACCTCTGCACCAATGCCATTCTGCTGGAAAAGAACCTGCACCGCTTCAGCCCGTCCCCTTATTTAACGTTTAGCGTCCACTTGGATGGCTTGCGGGAACACCACGATCACTGTGTCGATCGGGAAGGGGTTTTTGATATTGCCGTAGCCGCCATCAAGGCCGCTAAAGCAAAGGGATTTCGAGTCACCACTAACACCACCGTTTTTGACGGCAGCAAAGTGGCGGAAATGCAGGAATTCTTTGATTTCCTCACCAACGATTTAAAAGTAGACGGGATTATGGCTTCTCCGGGCTATAGCTACGAGTGGGCACCGGATCAAGAGCATTTCCTGAAACGGGAGCAAACCCGCGCCCTCTTCCGGGAGATTTTAGCCCCCTATCGTAAGGGTCAGAAAAAATGGAACTTTAACCACAGTCCTCTGTTTTTAGACTTTTTAACCGGTGATAAGGACTACGATTGTACCCCTTGGGGAAGTCCCAGTTATAGTGTGCTGGGCTGGCAAAAACCTTGCTATTTGCTGAACGAAGGGCACTATCAGACCTTCAATGAGCTAATCGAGAATACCCAGTGGGAAAACTACGGTCACAAGAGTGGTAATCCCAAGTGTAAAGACTGCATGGTTCACTGTGGTTACGAACCCACCGCCGCCATGGACTCTATGGAGCCTCAAAATATTGGCCGCTCCGTGGGCGCTCTGTTAGGGATTTAGGCTAAACTACCCCAATAAACGACTAAACCCCAACATCTCTCGACTGAGCCCATCGGTACGGTGGGACAGCGATCGAGGTGCTGGGGTTAACTTTTATCGGGACGATCGATCGTCCCATCGTCACCCTAACGCTTGGTCATTCCTAACGTTTGGTAATTAGGGGCGTATCTTGACTGCGCTCACAAGCCGTAATGCCTAGGCTGGGGCGTTGACGATAAGCATCCGTAGGTACCCACACATCAATCGATTTATCCAAGTTCACCTGATAGAGGTAAGACACCTTGGGATCGTAGGTGACCCCCACCCGTAAATTTGAAAAATCATCCTCACAGATTTCGTAACCAAAACGAACAGTGATTTGAGCAATTAAGCAATCCGACGTATCAGAAAACTCTCCAGATGTTTCTCGTTCTTGCCAAAACTTATGTAGAAAGGGCTTCAAAATATTGAGAACTTTGCTGGGGGTTCCATTGCGGCTGGCAAAAATAACTACCGGGCTGCCCTCAACTAAAATATGGCAGGATACACTCATTTTTAATACGTCTCCCTGGGGGTAAGTGCTTTTACTAAGTTTTTTGGCATAGTGGGCATAGTACGATCGAAAACCATCCTCATTTTAACAGAGACCCAAGCTCCCCTGAAGCACGGGGCAAGCCATACCCAGTTTACCCTGTCAGCCCTACTGCGTAGCTGACGATACAGCAAACTAGAACTAATCTTGTGATAAGACTCTAGGTATATATCCTTGTCGCTTATTTTATTCCAAAAGGGTTTTAAGAGGAGCATAGCCATGAACGCAGCAGAGCAAGCCAATAGCCTGGAAACCACCAGTAAGATTGCGGCGATCGTGAATCTATTTAAGACGGAGTTTCCTGATGCCCAGGTTGATCTGAAGCCTTGGTGTAATGATCCCCATACCCGCACCCTTTTGGATCCCGATTCCATTGATATTGGTTTTCATTTACCCGGCTGGAGCCCCCGTTACCAATGCCGGAGTATTCTGGTTCAGACCCGCCTCCATACTGACCCCGACAAAAACGATCGTCGGCTGCTTGGTTTAGACCTGCTGGGGTTTAGTTACGAAGGGGAAGAATGGCGACTGTCCACCGTGGGGGTTTGGACGTTTGTAGGGCGCAAGCTTCCGGTAGGGGATATTCAAGAACGCTTCAAACGCTTTTGTGAGCAAATGTTTATCCTCTTTCAACCCTAAAATTTTAAGTTATCCCTAGAGCATCTCCCTAAAGACCATCCCAGCCCCGTCAGCCCGTGCCACAATAAAGATGGTTACCCTGCGGGTCTGTGGGGTAAGGGATCCCCTGGTTTACTCGGTGG
>DALYGI010000235.1:0-6966 GCA_031971595.1 Prochlorotrichaceae cyanobacterium CTOTU29312 | reverse complement strand
GTGGTCTGAAGATACAGCGGCAAAACTGAGGGCGCGGGATTTTGAAAACTTAGATTTAGAAAACTTAATTGAAGAGGTAGAATCCTTGGGACGATCGGATCGTAAAGAACTTTTAAGCCGCTTGGTTGTTATTTTTGAACATTTACTGAAGCGCTTATATGTTCCCCTACCAGAGGATTATAACGGTTGGGAACGCACTATTCGTACTCAACGCACAGATCTCAGATTTTTGATTAAAAGTTCACCCAGCTTAAAATCAATTTGGAACGAATACATTGAAGAAGCCTGGGAAGTATCCTTAAAAATAGTACGGGAAGATTATCCTCAGGTCACCTTTCCCGATCGTTTTCCCTATGCCACGGATGTGGAAACCTTACTCAATCAAAAATACTGGGAGATTGAATCATGATTGAAACCCTTACACTCAAAACGTCCCTTTATGAACAGGATTTTCTGTTGTGGTCTGAAGATACAGCGGCAAAACTGAGGGCGCGGGATTTTGAAAACTTAGATCTAGAAAACTTAATTGAAGAGGTGGAAGCCTTGGGAATTTCACAACGCAATGCCTTAGTCAGTCGTTTAATCGTCATTTTAGAGCATTTACTGAAGCGATTATATGTAGATTCTCCCTACGATTACAATGGATGGGAGCGAACCGTGCGTACCCAAAGACTGGAATTGAGTTTTTTATTAGAAGATATGCCTAGCTTAAAAACCCATTGGCCAGAAAGTTTTGCGAAAGCTTGGAAACGATCGCTCAAAAAAGTACATCAAGACTATCCTAAAACCACTTTTCCTGATGAGTGGCCCTATGAATCAACCTTAGAAGCCATACTCGATCGGGATTTTTGGGAAGTGTAACGATCGCTCCTCAACGGAATAAGCTCCAGTCTAAACTTTGCCATAATTGAGATACACTGACCCGGAGGATTACACCATGGTCACTACTTTCGACAACACAACGAGCAAAATGGGCAAAATTCTCACCACCCTAACAATTACCAACCGCATTGATGAAGCCAAAGCTTCCCAGGGGCTAATCACCAACGATCAAGTTCGATCGGTTACCTTGCGTGATGTTTTGGTCGATACAGGAGCAACTACCCTTTGTTTACCCCCAGAGACGATCGCTCAATTGGGGCTTGATTTACTGAAAGAAGTGGATGTCACCACCGCCGCCGGATTGAGAACCGCGAGGGTGTTTCAAGATGCCAAAATTTCCCTCTGTGGGCGAGAAGGTACTTTTGAGTGCTTGGAATTGCCCGGTGGTCGTAATCCCCTGATTGGCGTAATTCCCCTAGAAGCCTTGGGGTTGGAGTTAGATTTACAACACCAAACCTTGAAGGTGCTACCGTCAACATCGATCGACACTTACCTGACGATTCTTTGAGATGGAATTTATGGAGCGATCGTTCTGGTTATCGAGCATTTCTTGGAGGGCGATCACATCTCCATAACGATTATCATAGAGACAATTATGATCGTTCATTAGTTTTTTACCGAGTCACGTATGGATACCGCTGTTATTCTACAAACCTTACCCACCTTGCCAATCCACGATCGGCTCGTCATTGCCGAAACTGCTCTGAAGTTCATTTGGCAAGAGCAGCAAACCCTAACCCCCATACAGCGACGATTACAGTTAATGCTAGCTGCCCTCACAGCCATTCCAGACTATGAATCCGGTAGTGACCTTCTTGCCTTTTCTGCATTGGACGGTGAAGATTTCCTGCACGATCACGATCAAGATGAAGACATTGCCACCCTAGAAACCTATGCATAGAAGCGATGTTTGGCTCGTCAATCTAGACCCTACCATTGGTACGGAAATTAATAAAACTCGTCCAGCCATTATTGTTAATGATGATGCCATCGGGATTTTGCCTTTGAAGGTGATTGTTCCCATTACTGACTGGAAAGATCGATACACGGTTCGACCTTGGATAGTCCGCTTAGAAGCAGATTCAGAAAATGGCTTAACAAAACCATCTGCTGTGGATGCCTTTCAGATTAGATCAGTATCCGAGACTAGACTAATCAAGCGATTAGGCGCATTATCTCAAGCCGATATGGTAAAGGTTTCCCAGGCATTAGCGATCGTTTTAGGGTTTTAATAAGTCTAAGACAGTCACCTTCCATCATGAGGCTACCAACGTAAGGCGGAATAAAATGGACTGGTAGATCGGCTGAAACCCTTGCAGGCTGGGGTCGGCTCTGTGTAGGAGTTTTCGCCTTAAGTTGATACCCCATCATGAATCCTTAAGTCTGATTGCCAGACATTTCTTGGAGGGCGATCGGATTTCTGGGTGGAACGATCGGCTTCTGCTTAAACTTTGCGATAATTGAGATACACTAACTCGGAGGATTACACCATGTTCACTACTTCCGATACTACAATGGGCAAAATTCTCACCACCCTAACCGTTACCAACCGTGCTGATCAATCAGCGGCAGCTAGAGGATTTATCACAACAGATCAAGTTCGATCGATTACCTTACAGGATGTTTTGGTCGATACAGGAGCAACCACCCTTTGTTTACCCCCAGAGACGATCGCTCAATTGGGGCTTGATTTACTGAAAGAAGTGGATGTCACCACCGCCGCCGGATTGAGAACCGCGAGGGTGTTTCAAGATGCCAAAATTTCCCTCTGTGGGCGAGAAGGTACTTTTGAGTGCTTGGAATTGCCCGGTGGTCGTAATCCCCTGATTGGCGTAATTCCCCTAGAAGCCTTGGGGTTGGAGTTAGATTTACAACACCAAACCTTGAAGGTGCTACCGTCAACATCGATCGACACTTACCTGACGATTCTTTAAGACCTTGAGACTAGGGGCATCGGGAGCGGAGCGGGAAAGGGGAAGATCACCCAGGAATAAGTAGAGCAAATAGAGCAAATAGAACTGCCAACAGTGGTACGCCGCATTAAATTACGACTAAGATGATAGGGTGACTTTGTTTAATCCTGAATTCATTTTTACCCTTGCACCATGCCCGCAACCATTGCCGTTGAAAAGAAAAAATTACCCAAAGCTCCGTTAGAAGTCCATCTCCTAGGCGATCGGGTGTTACGACAAGCCACAAAACGAGTGTCTAAGGTGGATGACAGCCTGCGCCAACTGATTCGGCAGATGCTCCAAACGATGTATAGCCAAGATGGGATTGGGCTAGCTGCGCCCCAGGTTGGAGTGCATAAACAGGTGATTGTGATTGATGTGCATCACGATGAGCCTGCTACGCCCCCCGTGATTATGATTAACCCGGTGATCCAAGGTCTGGCCGGGGATCCCTGTGACATGGAAGAGGGCTGCCTGAGCGTTCCCAATGTGTTTATGAATGTTACTCGCCCGGAATTGGTGCAGGTTGCCTATAAAGACGATCAGGGCCGGCCACAAGTAGAAATTTTTAATGGTTTAATTTCTAGGGTGATTCAACACGAAATTGATCATTTACATGGTGTGCTTTTTGTCGATCGCATTGCCGATCGGGTGTCTTTGCACCAAAATCTGGCCAAAGAAAAGTTTTCCATTAACGCCGTTAAACCCCTAACATAATCCTTTTAATCCTATGGCTATGACTCCCCTGAGTGGGCTTTTTCTCGCCCTGTCCTGCATCGCTGCGATCGCTGGTGTGGGTAGCATTTTTGAGTTATCTTCTGGGCAACCCGAACTCGGTACGACGCTCACCCAAGTGATTTTGGGGCTGAGTTTTCCCGTGGCCGGGCTGGCCTTTTTTGCAGCGGTACGATCGGCGGATAGTGAGGAGTAGAAGCCCCTCTGGGCGACTGGTGCATGATGGGGGAAACAGGGATCTCTGGCCAGGCCGTTCCTATCGATTGGGGCGGCAGCCCGATGCGGAAATTCGTCTGCCCCATCATTACGATATGGTTTCCCGCTACCACGCGATCCTGGAGCCTACGGCGGATGACCAGGGCTGGCAGGTGAGGGATTTAGCCAGCGCAAACGGGACATTTGTAAACGATCGGCCCTTGGAAGTCTCCCACCAGTTGCGATCGGGGGATGTGGTACAGTTGGGACGCACGGGGCCCCGGTTTATTTTTGAAAGGGTTGAGTCCCCAGGCTCAGATGCCCAGCATTTTGCCCAAACTAACCCAAATATTCCCCCCCAGATCACCCCAAAATCTCAAACTGTGGTCACCCTTACCCAATTATTTCCCTTAATTTCCACCGGGGATCAATTGGGAGAAAATCCGGTATTTTTGCTGGGTCTAGTCACCATAGCGATCGGGATTTCCCTCTTTGTGGGGTTTGGCAACCCGATCGTTTTTAACAGCTTACTAGCACTTTATCTCTCCCTATTTCTCTATTACATTTTTATTTATCAACTGTGTGGCAAACCCAAACCCTGGTTGTTACTGGTGGGAATGGCCGGTGCCACCATCCTCCTCCTCAAAAGTCCCATTTTGCAGGGTTGGATCTGGTTTTTTCGGGAGGTTTTGCCCGGCGAAGTGCTGCCCTTTGCCTGGAATGAGTCTGGTACGCCGGGAACCTCTACCCCTCTACGCCTTACCCAGGTGATCATTCACACCTTTTGGGGAACGGGGATGATGGAGGAAATTTTCAAAGCCCTTCCCGTTTTAACCTGGGTAACCCTGACCCATCGCCTGCCCAAACCTTGGCGGAATCAGTGGGGAGTGGCGGATCCCCTGGATGGGATTTTGCTCTGTACCGCCTGTGCCCTAGGCTTTACCCTGCTAGAAACCCTGGGACAATATGTACCCCAAGTAACCCAACAGATTACCGGAACCGCCAGCACCGAAGCGGGACAACTAGCGGGATTACAGTTATTAATTCCCCGCCTATTAGGGTCGATCGCGGGGCATTTGGCCTATAGCGGTTATTTTGGTTATTTTATTGGACTGATTTGTCTGCGATCCTATTCACCCCTTCAGCAATGGGGGCTATTACTGTTGGGTTGTCTGAGTGCAGCCATTCTGCATACCCTCTGGAATGTGGCGGGTTTATTGAGTCCTATTCTGCTTGCGTTCTCTGGAATCTTGTCCTACAGTTTGCTCATGGCGGCAATTTTGAAAGCGCGAACCTTATAAGCTAATCCAAATATTTATTATCCCCCAATTAACCTCCAATTAATCCCCAAACTATCCTTAATTATTCCGATCGTTCTGCCCTATGGTTACCTCTTCTTCACCCCAAACCTCTACGACCTCTTCTCAATGGTGGGCGGATCAGTGGTTGGAATTAATTAATCAATATCGCTTTAAGAAACGCTTAGAACGGGGGTGGAAATATGCGCGGGAAGGCCATGTTTTGAGCATTCGCTTTGAAGGGCAACAGGCCATAGCGATCGTTCAGGGGACGGATCCCAAACCCTATAAAGTATCCCTCGGCTTAGATCCCCTTAGTGATGAAGATTGGGCCTATGTGATTGATCAACTTTCCCAAAGAGCGATTTTTCCGGCTAAATTGTTAGCGGGAGAAATGCCCCCCAACATTGAAGATGTGTTTGCCGCCAGTGGTCTGCGATTATTTCCTTTCAACCTCTCAGAAGTGCGGTCTCGCTGTAGTTGCCCAGATAAAGCAAACCCCTGTAAACACGTTAGCGCCATTTACTATCTCCTCGGCGATCGATTCCGGGAAGATCCCTTTGTCATTTTCCAATTGCGGGGACGCACCCGATCGCAAATTCTAGCCGCTTTGCAAGAAAAACGCCTGAGCAGCGAAGCAAATGCTGTGGGAGATTCTGCGGCTGTCGTTCAGGACAACCTTACGCCCCTCACTCCCATCAATCTCGATCGCTATTGGCGCTATGATGCGCCTTTGGACTCTGCCCTAGTGGTCATTGCCCCGCCCACCGAAGCCAACACCCCATTAGATATTTTAGGAACATTTCCGCTTCCCGCTCTAGGCACCTGTCCGCCGGAGCAGGTAGCCCTACAACAACAGACGATCGAGCAAGGGTTACGCACGGTGTACCAACAGATGGCGCAGTACGCTTTTTTGAAAGGGATGGGACAATCATCCTAATCCCGATCGTCTTCGCCATAGGCTGGGTTGAGGCACAAAACCCAAACTAAGCGAGGCTAGGATCCTTACGGTATGTGGGATCCAGGGGATCCTCACGTTAAATTCTGTAACAGGTTTTTGCTGTTTTCTCCTGTCGGATGGTATTTTCTTATGCAAGTAGGGCAAGCAAGAGGTTGGAAGCGATTCGGCTCCCCTTGGAGTCTTGGCTACTTACATCTCAGAGCGAGTCCTACATAGTTAGCTAAAGAGCAAAGGATGAAGTCATGCAGCAGGTAAACTCAGGTACAGCATACATTGTCTGGTGTCTATGTCTTTTAGGGATTTGCGGTGGTCAACGCTTCTACACAGGGAATATTGCTAGTGGATTGGTTTACCTTTTTACATTTGGTGTTTTTGGGATTGGTCAGTTGCTCGATTTGGTTCTCATTCCTGGTATGGTTGATCGGCGAAACATCTATTTGAGAGGGCTGGGAGGCGGAAATGCAACGGCTAGTGTCAATCAATCAATTACTCTGAATCTTGGTGATATTCCACTCAATCAACTTCAGGTAACTCAGTCACCAGTTTCAGCTTCAGGTACTCCAATGCAGAGGTTGCTCAGAGCAGCTAAAGAGAATGGCGGCACTTTATCCATTGCTCAAGCAGCTATGCATACTGAGTTGGAGGCTCAAGAAGTTAAACAGTTACTTCAAGAAGCAGAGAAAAATGGTTTTGCGGAGATTACTAATGATCCCAATTCTGGAGCTATTCGTTATCGCTTCGATGTATAAAGTGCGATCGTCTCGCCGTAGGGTGCGTTAATGCAATGAAATGCACCTATTCCCCCATGAAATGATTTTCCACAAACCCGTGCGTTACGCTGACGCTAACACACCCTACGGTTGATGAGTTTAATCGTCCCAAGATCTTTGAGGTTTTGCTGCACGTTTACCTCTTCCCCAATCTTTGGGATAGATGCATTGAG
>DALYGI010000234.1:0-6994 GCA_031971595.1 Prochlorotrichaceae cyanobacterium CTOTU29312 | reverse complement strand
ATTAGGACAATGTTCGGGGTGTGAGCCAAGATCCCTATTAGACTAAGGATAAACGTTTAACTCATGGTTCGCTAAAAATCGGAAAAGCCTAAAAATACCACGAGATTAATGGATTTCTGGACTATTGACATTTCAGGATTTTTATGCATTGAATTCCGTTGCCTGAAAATTTGAACGGTAGAAATAGGGTTTCAGACTTTAAAATAAAATGAGCGAACGATGAGGTTTAACTTCTATGTTGCCTAAAGCCTGTTCCGCCTGCCAGTTGATCCTGTAGGGTGTGTTCATGAAATGTAACGCACCTATCACCCTATGAAACCTTATAAAATAGTCAAGCGATCGTCTTGCCACAGGTTGGGTTATAGCGCCAAAACCTAGTACCCGAACCTAGTGCCTAAACCTAGCACCCGAACCTAGTGCCGAGCAACTTGGTGCCCGATCAACTACCAACTGACCCTCCCAGCCTATACTGATACCCATAGCATCTGTTCTAGATGCCCTAACACTTTATTACGTTAGATGGCTTTCACTCCTGTTCCCTAGACCTATTCACTACACCTATGGTTGATATGGCAAATCGAGACTACACCCTAATTTTAGATAAAAGCGGTAGCATGTCCCTGAAGGAGGGCAACCAGTCCCGTTGGCAGATTGCCCAAGAGTCTACCCTCGCCCTCGCTCGTAAATGCGAACAACTGGATCCCGATGGGATTACGGTTTATACCTTTTCCACCCGCTTCAAACGCTACGAAAACGTCACCTCCAGTAAAGTAGAACAAATCTTTGTGGAGAACGATCCCATGGGCACAACGAACTTGGCAAGTGTCCTCCAGGATGCCACCCAACAGTTTTTTGCCCGCAAGGCAGCCGGTCAATTCACTAAGGACGGCGAAACGATTTTAGTGGTCACCGACGGCGAGCCGGATGATCAACGGGCGGTCATTGAAGTGATTATTCAAACGACCAAACGCATGGAGCGGGATGAAGAACTCGCCATTTCCTTTATTCAAGTGGGCAGCGATGCGGGAGCGAGTGCCTTCTTGCGGGCCTTAGACAACCAACTTCAGGAGGTGGGGGCCAAGTTTGACATTTGCGACACCATCACCATGGAGGATATGTCCGATACGCCCCTGGTGGAAGTTCTGTTAAGAGCCGTGAAAGATTAAGGAAATTCAACCACCTCCCAGGGAGAAAGTGGCCCAGACAAGCCTTAAGATGGTGTTATGGTCAGTACTCCTGAGGAGAAAATCCGGTGAATTTTCCTGCATTAAACTTCTTTCGGAATTTGCGCCCCAACCATCAGCAATTTGCTGTTATCGGTTTGGGGCGTTTTGGTCGGGCGGTTTGTAAAACCCTTCATGATTTGGACTGTGATGTTTTAGGCATTGATTGTAGTGAAAATTTAGTCGCTCAAGCCTTAGCGGATCAGATTGTTGCCCATTCAATTCAGTTAGATTCTACCCAACCTCTCGCCCTCAAAGAGGCAGGTATTTATGAGTTTAATACCGTCATTATTGCCATCGGAAATTATATTCAGGAAAGTATTATTACGACCCTCAACCTTCAAGAGGGGGGAGTAAAATATATTGTGGCTAAAGCCTCCTCAGAAATTCACGGTAAATTATTAGAGCGAGTGGGGGCGAATCAGGTAGTTTATCCTGAACATGAAATGGGCTGTAACCTGGCCCGATCCCTCACCCGTCCCGGCATTCTCGATCGTTTTGTGTTAGATCCAGACCATAGTATTGTGGAAATTGTGACCCCGGAAGAGTTCAACGGCAAAACGATCGCTGAGTTAAACCTCAGAGCCAAATTAGGGATTAACGTCCTAGCGATCGGCTACGAACAAAAATTTGAAATTAACCCTGAACCCACCGCTAAACTCTTCAAAGGATTACCCATGGTGGTGATTGGACGAAATCAAGATCTCGATCGGTTCTACCCTAGATGTACTTTACCCTAAGCCTATTCCAGTCTGTTGTAATGTTCCTCATTCGATGTTGTTTTTCAGACGGTGTTTATATTTAGGACTGTTCCTGGGGCAATTTTTTTGGCATATTCCTCGCCTTAGATTTTATCCCCAGGTTTTAGTTCAACATTTATATCAGGTGGGGCCGCCCCTGTTGCCCGCTGTTTTAGGGTTGAATGGGCTGCTCAGTTGGATGATTCTGCACGCTCTCCAGTTGGCGGTGGATCAGGCGGAACCCTTGGGTATGGCCTTTGCCCTGGCCTTTTGTCAGCAGGTTCCTTTAATCGTTTGTGCAGGTTTACTGGCCATTCAATTAGCAGCGGTTAGCACCCAAGAACTTCTAGACTATCAGCACCACCAACAGCTAGAGGTTTTACGATCGTTAAGGGTTTCAACGATCGACTATTTACTGTTTCCTCGGTTATTGGCAGGGCTTATTCTCTTTCCACTCTTGCTCATTTTTGCCTTTACGATCGGCCTCTGCACCGCCACCCTCATGGCTGCCCAATCCTATAATTCGGGGGACGTGCTACTCTTCTGGGCCGGCATTCGCAGTATCTTCTCCCTCAGGGCTTTGATTTTAATTTTAATGAAAGGCTGTTGCCTCGGTCTAACGATCGCCTTGACCGGGTACACCTGGGGACAAACGCCCCTAGAGGAAGCGGAGGGATCCCCTGGGTTAGATCGGTGGACTGCGGCCCAAGCAGCCCTATGGGCCTGGGGGTTAGCCATGCTCTGTAATGTTGTTCTGAGTGTTTTGGAACCGGGATAGATTAAAAATAGGGCTAATCATCAAGTCGGTTAAATCCCCTAGCCGAGAACAGGGCAACTAGACCATGAAAGTATGGTTCAGTTTCAGGGTTTGCCTTAAGATTATTGAAGGAATTGAGATTGCTAGCCTTCGATCGAATGGGAGGCCGGGTAGCCGACGTGTCTGAACCTTCATCTTCCAAAGTTTATGCGAGCAGTTTTATGTGGCTATTACGGTAAAGGGAATGGTGGCGATGAAGCGCTACTAGCCACATTGTTACAAATGTTACCGGAAATCATTCAGCCTGTTGTCCTTTCTGGTAATCCTCAGGAAACTCGCAGTCGCTATGGGGTTCAAGCTTACGATCGTTTTTCTGCTTGGGAAGTTTGGTCGGCTTTACGCTCCGCTGAGATTTTTATTTTGGGGGGTGGTAGCCTACTCCAAGACAGCACCAGTATGTGGAGTTTGCTCTACTACGGGGGGCTCACGGCCCTCGCCCAATCCCTGGGGCTCAAAACCATTGCCTGGGCTCAGGGCATTGGCCCCCTCAACCGATCGTTTTCCCAATGGCTCGCCACCCAAGTGCTGGGGGGCTGTACGGCAATTAGTGTGCGGGATGGGGGATCGGCCCGCTGGTTGTCTCAACGGCAAATTAACTGTGTGGTTGCGCCGGATCCGGTTTGGGCGCTCAAACCCTTGCCCCTAGAGGATCCCATCCCCGCCTTGCCCTCTCCCCGCCTGGCTCTCTGCCTGCGGCCCCACCCCCTCCTCACCCCGGAACGGTTACAGGTACTCATTGCCGCCCTGGGTCAGATGCAGCAACTCCTCAACGCCAGCATCATTGCCATCCCCTTTCACCACAAAGACGATCGGCCCTTAGCGGAGCAGGTTCTGGAAGCCCTACCCGGCCCCACCCAACTCCTCCCCTTGCAACACCCCCAACAATTGCAGGGCATCTTTCCCTTTGTTGACCTGACCCTTTCCATGCGCTTGCACGGGCTAATCATGGCCGCCGCCGCCGGTAGCCAATGTTACGCCCTCAGCTACGATCCCAAAGTCTCGCGGTTAATGGAAGAACTCTGCTTACCCGGCTGGGAACTGGCCCACCTGCCCCTGGATCCCCGACGTATTGCCCAGCAACTGTGCCACGAACTGGAATATGGCAGCCCCCTCTCCCCCGATCAAATTCTCTCCCTCAGCGATCGGAGCCTCATGCACCAAGACCTCTTCCAGACCGCCCTACTGGGTAAACCCTAGGGACAGAGGCAAAAAACTAGCGTAGAGGTTCAACCCTACTAAGGTATAATGGGGCGAACGGATTAAGGCTTTGCCCATCCCCAGCGATCGTTTCCTAGATTTAGCTGATCTTAGCTGCTCTAGCGCCCAGTGCGATCGGCTGTCCAAAAAAGGGTACAACCCCATTTCATTGAACCAACTTCATTGAACCCCTTTGATTCAACCATAGTATAAAGCTCAAAAAAAAGGCATTATGACACAAGTTTCTCCAGCTTCTGATGCTCCCGATATGGGTCGTCGTCAGTTTATGAACCTGCTGACCTTCGGATCAATTACTGGGGTGGTTGCCGGAGCCCTGTACCCAGTGGTCAACTACTTCATTCCCCCCTCCTCCGGTGGTACGGGTGGTGGTGTTGCCGCCAAAGATGCCCTCGGCAATACCGTCGTAGCAGCAGACTTTTTAGCCGCCCACAATGTTGGCGATCGGGTGTTGGTGCAAGGGCTCAAAGGAGATCCCACCTATTTGATCGTAGAGGGAGAAGATGCCATTGCCAGCTATGGACTCAATGCCGTCTGCACCCACTTGGGCTGTGTTGTACCCTGGAATGCCAGTGAAAACAAATTTAAATGTCCTTGCCACGGCTCTCAATACGATGCCACTGGTAAGGTCGTGCGCGGCCCTGCGCCCCTGTCCCTAGCCCTGGCCCATGTGGATACCACTGATGGATCCGTGAGCCTCGTTCCCTGGACTGAAGCTGACTTCCGTACCGGTGAAGAACCCTGGTGGGCTTAGGTTAAGTTTTGAAGTTTGAGTGTTGAGTTTTGAAGTCTAAATTTTGGGTTTTGGGTGAAGTGCAAGCTAGAGCTTAAAACTAAAGCTTAAAACTCAAGTTTAAAACTAGAGCTTAAACTCAAAATTTGCAGAGCAGGGTATCCCTAATCTCGTAAAGTGTTTGCAGCATCCTTAAATATTTTTGAATCCATGAATATGTCACGAGTTAACTTCTCTGGCTGGTCTCAGATGGTTGGATCCGCCTGGGGCAAGAGTTTGCAAGTTTTTTCCCTAACGATCGCTGTGGTGGGAATGTGGTTATTTACCAGTGTCCTCACCACTCCCGCCGCCCATGCCTATCCCTTCTGGGCCCAAGAGAATTACGCTAATCCGAGAGAAGCTACGGGGCGCATTGTTTGTGCCAACTGTCACCTAGCCGCCAAGCCTGTGGCAATTGAAGTGCCCCAATCGGTTCTACCCAATGATGTCTTTGCCGCTAAGGTCAGCATTCCCTACGATCACAGCATTCAAGAAGTGTGGGCCGATGGCTCTCAAGGGGAATTAGCAGTCGGTGCCGTGGTGGTTTTACCGGAAGGCTTTAAGCTGGCGGATGTGGAAGATTTGTCTGAAGAAATGCTCGAAGAAGTCGGGGATTTTTACTACTACATCACCCCCTACAGCGAAGAGCAAGAAAATATTCTCTTAGCTGGCCCCATTCCTGGCGAACAATTTGAAGAATTAGTCTTCCCCGTCAAAGCCCCCGACCCCGCTACGGATAGCTCCGTTCACTTTGGTAAATACTCCATCCACTTGGGCGGCAACCGGGGCCGAGGCCAAATCTATCCCACGGGCGACAAGAGTAACAACACCTCCTACAACGCCTCCACCGCAGGCACCATTACGGATATTGTGGATAGTGGCTTTGGCTTTGAGGTTACCATTACCGCTGAAGACGGTACGGAAGTGGTGGATAGCATTCCTCCCGGCCCCGAACTGATTGTTTCCGTAGGGGATGTGGTCTCGAAAGATCAAGTCATTACCACCGATCCCAACGTGGGTGGTTTTGGTCAAAAAGATACGGAAATTGTGCTGCAAAGTGCTAATCGGATTCGCGGTCTCCTCGCCTTTTTCGGGGCGGTGGTCATTGCTCAAATCTTCCTGGTGTTGAAGAAGAAGCAAATCGAGAAAGTCCAACTCGCAGAAATGAATTTCTAGTTAAACGGCCTGTGTAACTTTAGTTTCGGGTTGAGCAAAAAGCGGCAAGGGGCTTCCGGCTTCCTGTCGCTTTTTTCTGGGATATTCTCTGAGATGAAGGGATGAAACGATCGGGGCCGGGGCCTGTTGCTGCCGTTCCCTAATCCATCTTGAGGGACGGATTCCACTTACTGATCCCACTTTATGGGATGATGACTTATATCACGATCCAAAGGTTCAGTCCTGCTGATCCAGACCGATCGCAACTTAGCAAAAAGCTGTGTTACCAACTATTTCAATATATTAACCGGGAGAAAAAGATGTTAATTGTGTTTCAACTCGCCTTGGTTGCCCTGGTGTTGCTATCCTTTGCCTTGGTGGTCGGAGTTCCCGTCGGCTATGCCACCAACCAAAACTGGCCCCTAGCCAAGCAACTCATTTTTGTGGGTTCCCTCGTCTGGGTTGCCTTAGTGGTGGTGGTGGGCGTTCTGAACTATTTTGTGGTTTAGCCAAGCCTCTCCCCTAGGGAATTTCCTTTGCCCAGAGGTCTCTAGGGGAGTAATCTGATTGCAGTATCTTGTTCCGTTAGCCCGTTGATGAGGTTGCGCCCTATGGCAGTCTACGAAGGTAGCTTTACTCAGACCGATCGTTTCCGCTTTGCGATCGTCATTGGGCGGTTTAACGATTTGGTAACGGAGAAGTTATTGGGAGGGTGTCAAGATTGTTTGAAGCGTCATGGGGTTGATACGAACCCTGAAGGCTCCCAGGTAGATTATGTCTGGGTACCCGGTAGTCTAGAAATTCCGATCGTGGCTCGTCAGTTAGCCCTGTCCCAGCGTTACAACGCGATTATTTGTCTGGGGGCAGTTATTCGCGGCCAAACCCCCCATTTTGATTATGTCTCCGCAGAGGTAGCGAAAGGGGTTGCTGCCACAGCCTTCCAAACGGGCGTACCCGTTATTTTTGGGGTGTTGACGGTGGATACCCTCCAGCAGGCCCTAGAGCGGGCAGGTATTAAGAGTAATTTAGGTTGGAACTATGCCATGAGTGCCCTAGAGATGGCTAGCCTAAT
>DALYGI010000233.1:2008-7005 GCA_031971595.1 Prochlorotrichaceae cyanobacterium CTOTU29312 | reverse complement strand
ACCACTAACGGGGGGAGCATTACTCTCAACAGTACCCAAGGGAGCATTACCAGTACGGGATCCTTACAAACCAGTGCCACTGACCAAGGGGGTAGTATCACCCTCATCGCCCCTGGAGCCATTACCACCGGAGATCTCAACACCAGTGGCAACAGTGGGGGGAACCTCAGCGTCCAGTCCCAAACCGCCATTACCACCGGAGCCATTACCACCCAAGGGTTTGCTGGCCGGGGCGGTGATGTCTTACTGGATCCCCCTGGGGATGTGCAAGTCACGTACATTGATGCGCGGGGTACCACCCAAGGGGGCAACGTCAGTATCACCACCGGCAGCCTCTTCCGGGCAACGGGCTTAATTCCTGGCACCTTAGACAGTATTTCCACCGCTGGATCCCTCACGGGGGTAGCAGATGGGGGCTCCCTTACCCTTTACCACAATGGGGTGAGCCTAGGGGAGTTCTTTGTGGTGGGGAATGGCTTAGATCCCTTAGCTTCTAACGGCACCCTAGGAGGCATTTCCAGTGGCAACCTCCGCATTCCGGTCGGACAGTATGGGCAAACCGTTGCGGTGACCGTTGCAGGTCAGTTTGACACTCTCACGGGACTCGGTGAACGTCCTAACATTAACCTCATTGTGGACGGCATCCTTAATCCCACGCCTTCCACGCCTCCCTTCACCCCTGAAGCAGCCTGTCCGCCGGACTGCATAGAAAACACTACCCCGGAAATTGATCTGCCCTTACTGGA
This sequence comes from Prochlorotrichaceae cyanobacterium CTOTU29312, assembly GCA_031971595.1. Taxonomy (GTDB): domain Bacteria; phylum Cyanobacteriota; class Cyanobacteriia; order Prochlorotrichales; family Prochlorotrichaceae; genus JBEAPM01. Next base: position 6,259 of record DALYGI010000233.1, on the reverse strand, counting down.
CTTACCTACCCTGAACAGCATTGTGGAACTGTCCGTAGAGGAAGTAGAGACAGAATTTACCGATGATGTGGCAGAGTATAACGGAGTCGATCGTCCCCCCCTGCGCCCCCTACCAAACATCCAAGCCGATCTCAAGGCAGTGGAAAACGCAACGGGAGTTAAACCAGCGATTATCTACGTGGTCTTTACCCCCAGTACGATTCAGGCTCAAGATAGTGGGACTGAAGCCCCTGAAAAAGTAATCACCAAACCCGGATCCGTTCAGCCCCTAGGAGAACCGGAAGTCCTCTGGGAGTTGTCTGATCGTGCCAGTCCCCTTGGTTTAGCTCAGGGTGGGTTGATCGGTGGAACTCCTCAGCAGACCTTAGGCAGTGACGAATTGGAACTGGTACTGGTTACCTCCACGGGCTACCCCCTGCGGGTACGAGTAGCCGGAGCCAATCGTACTCGCGTAGAGCAAGCTGCGTTCCTACTGCGGCAGGAAGTGTCCGATCCGGGTCGCACCAACAGTTCTCGCTATCTCCAACCCTCTCGCCTGCTGTACAACTGGATTATCCGTCCTCTGGAAACCGCCTTGGCAGAGAACGGGATTGAGAATCTGGTCTTTGTAATGGATTCTGGCTTGCGGAGTTTACCAGTGGCAGCCCTCAACGACGGCGAACAGTTCCTCATTGAAAAATACAGTGCGGGGATGATGCCCAGTCTCTCCCTTACCGATACCCGCTATCGGGATATTCGCCAATCCCGTCTACTGGGGATGGGATCCTCCACGTTCCAAGATCAGAGCGACTTACCCACCGTTCCCCTAGAGTTAAAAACGATCGCAGGGGAGATTTGGGAAAATGGGGAATACTACCTCAACGAAGAGTTCACCATCGACAACCTACGGAATCGCAGTGAGCAGTTTGGTATTATCCATCTGGCCACCCACCCACGCAGACTTCCTACCGGGTAATATCAGTAGCTCCTACATTGCCCTGAGCCGGGAACGGATGACCCTCGATCGGCTGCGGGAGTTTGGCTGGCAAGGTACCAACCTCGAAACCGATCCCCCTGTGGAGTTATTAACCCTGAGTGCTTGCAAAACCGCCATCGGCAGTGAGGACGCAGAACTAGGCTTTGCAGGGTTAGCGGTACAGGCTGGCGTGAAAACGGCCCTAGCCAGTTTGTGGTACGTCAGTGACGCAGCCACCACCGGCTTAATGACCAAATTTTATGGAGTCTTAGCCGATGCCGAACAGGCTCCCATTAAGGCGGAAGCCCTACGCCAAGCCCAACTGGCCTTTTCCCGTGGGCAAATTTCCGTGGAAGGAACGGAGTTGCGGGGTGTTAGTGGGGTGCGGGGGGCTAGCTTGGATCTGCCTGCCACGAGTGTGGAAATCCTCAACGATCGAGAACTCTCCCACCCGTACTACTGGGCATCCTTTACCCTAGTGGGCAGCCCGTGGTAAAACTCGAATGGGGAATGGGGGGATACAGTCTGATTCGGTGCTGGGTCTGATCTTTTTTTGAAAACAGCATTAGTATTCAGAAGCTCTATTTCCCGATGAAATCTATTGAAGAGCTTTGTCAAACTCTTGGCATTTAGTACGATCGTCTCGCCGTAGTTTTTAATAGCTTAAAGCTGAGTTAGGAATGCGGATTTTATAACCTGGAATTTCACTACAAAGACGCAGAAGCCCCCCAGGAACGCCTTTGTGTTCTTTGTGCCTTTGTGGTTTAATCCTGAACTTTCCAGTTTATTTAATGCACGATCCTTCCAAAGTTACAAAGGCTGAACTTGACATACGGCAAATTGCCGTATATGATCAAACTTATTAGATCCTCTAAAATCCTCTCTAAAATCCTATTTTGTTATATGGCTACTGGAACTCATGCAAAATTAATGGCGAGGCTAGAAGCTCGTGTCAGTCCAGAAACTAAAGCCCTTTTTCAGAAAGCAGCCGATCTAGAGGGACGTACTCTAACTGATTTTGTTGTTGCGAGTGTTCAGGCAGAAGCCTATCGAGTTATTCAGCAACACCAAGCACTCAAGCTTAGTGTTGAGGATAGTGAGGCTTTTGTCGATGCGCTCCTCAATCCTCCGAAGCCTAACAACCGACTGAAGGCAGCATCTCTACGATACAAGCAATTAATGTCAGTCTGATGGTTCTCAAGATTGAGCCGCTTGATAGTGGTAAGCATATTCGCTCAAGCTTCTCTTGCGGAAAGGATAGTTTAGACAATTACCTGCGTAAGCAAGTATCTCAGGATCTCAAAAGGCGAGTCGCAACTGTATTTATCTTAGTTGATGATCCTGGTTTTGATGTTTTAGCATATTACACACTTTCTTCGTTCACTGTTGATATTACAGTTCTAGATGAAGGTTTCACGAAACACTTGCCTCGTTACCCACGATTACCAGCTACATTATTGGGTCGTCTTGCTGTTGATAGTAGACAGAAGGGTAAGCAATTTGGCGAATTACTGTTAGTAGATGCCCTTAGAAAATCACTCGATGTCTCTACACAAGTTGCATCTCTAGCTGTCATAGCAGAAGCTTTAGATGAGGAATCCGTAAACTTTTACAAAAAGTATGGCTTTCAGCAGTTTCAGCAAGATCCCATGAAGCTCTATTTCCCGATGAAATCTATTGAGGAGCTTTGTCAAACTCTTGGCATTTAGTACGATCGTCTCGCCGTAGGTTGGGTTAAGGCACAAAACCCAAAAAGCTCAAGCTGATTATGGTTTAAGAACGATCGTTTTGGTTAACTTGAGTAACTTGGAAACGATCGTTTTTAATAGCTGAAAGTTGAGCAGTGCCAGCATTGACACTGCTACTAGGGGGGAATAAATTGTTATCCAATGATGAAGCGATCGGTGATTTCAAGGCACACTAGATCGCAGCAATTACTAGATAGAGAGACGCTGGTAAATGGTTTCTAACTGTTGTAAATGCAGCATGGGATCAAAACAGGCTTGAATCTCTTTTTGGGAAAGGTGAGCAGTAATGCTGGGGCTGGCTTCCACTAAGGCGCGGAAATTTCCCCCTTCCTTATTCCAAGCTTGGTGAGCGGCGGCCTGTACCTCCGCATAGGCGGCTTCCCGGCTCATGCCTTTTTCCACGAGGGCTAATAAGACTCGCTGGCTAAAAATTACGCCGCCGTAGCAGTTCATATTCCGCTGCATATTCTCTGGGTAAACCAGCAGATTTTGAATGAGATCTGTGAGTTCTACCAACAGAAAATGAGTAACCGTAGAGGCATCCGGTAACATCATCCGCTCAACGGAACTGTGGGAAATATCCCGCTCGTGCCAGAGGGCAATATTTTCCAAGGCGGCCACCGTATAACCCCGTACCACCCGCGCTAAGCCACTAATCCGCTCCGATCGAATGGGGTTTCGCTTGTGGGGCATGGCAGAAGATCCCTTTTGCCCTTTTGCAAAAAATTCCTCCACTTCCAATACATCCGTGCGTTGCAGGTTGCGAATTTCCACCGCAAAGCGTTCTAGGGAAGCGGTCAAAATCCCCAACGCTTGGACATAATCCGCATGACGATCGCGGGAGATCACCTGAGTGGAAGCGGTGTCTGGCTCTAGCCCTAATTTTTGGCAGGCTAAAGCCTCCACACGGGGGTTCACATTGGCATAGGTGCCCACAGCCCCAGAAATTTTACCCACCGCCACCTGTTGGCGCAGATGAATAAACCGATCGCGGTGGCGCAATAATTCCGCTAACCAGCCCGCCAGCTTAAAACCAAAGGTAATGGGTTCCGCATGAATACCGTGGGAGCGGCCCACCATCAGGGTATGGCGATGCTGTTGCGCCTGTTTGCGCGTCACTTGAATCAAATCTTCTAGGGCTTCCAATATCACATTGACACTAGACACCAACTGCAACGCCAACGCCGTATCCAACACATCCGAACTGGTCAGCCCTAGGTGGATATACCGTCCCGCATCCCCCACATACTCATTCACATTCGTCAGAAAAGCAATGACATCATGACGAACCTCCGCCTCGATCGCCTGGATTCGATCGGGATCAAAATTAGCCTTAGCCTTAATCTCCGCCAAGGCATCAGCCGGAATTAGCCCTAATTCTGCTTGGGCTTCGCACACCGCAATCTCAACCTGAAGCCAGGTTTTATATTTATAGGTTTCTGTCCACAGATCTCCCATGGCCGGGAGAGTATAACGCTCAATCAAGGGATGCTAACGGCAAAAACAACCCCGTTATTTTAGCATTACAGGGAATGGGGAATAGGGAAT
>DALYGI010000233.1:0-1908 GCA_031971595.1 Prochlorotrichaceae cyanobacterium CTOTU29312 | reverse complement strand
ACTCCGCCACTCCGCCACTCCTCTACTGATCACTGATCACTCAAAACTCAAAACTCAAAACTAAACCATGAACGCTCTGATCATCTTCACCCGCTACCCTACGCCTGGAACTACTAAAACCCGGCTTATTCCTGCTCTGGGGGCGGAAGGGGCTGCTACTTTGCATCGTCAGATGGCGGAGCGTATGGTTCAAGAGGGGCGTTTACTGCGCGATCGTTTTGGGGTGAAGCTTTATGTCTGTTTTAGTGGGGGTACGGTTCAACAAATGCAGGATTGGCTGGGGGATGATCTAATCTATGAAGCGCAACAGGGGGGGGATTTGGGCGATCGGCTCTGTGCTGTGCTGCGGGATCGGTTTCTAGCTCAATCTTTGCACCCTTCTTCCTCCCCTCAGTCTGTGGTCATTATGGGTACGGACTGCCCTGGCATTTCTGCGGATCTTCTAGGGCGATCGTTTCTGCATTTGCAAACGGTGGATGTGGTGATTGGCCCAGCCTTGGATGGGGGGTACTACCTGATTGGGTTGAATGGCTATCATCCCCAATTGTTTCAAGATATTACCTGGAGCAGCGATCGGGTTTTTCAACAAACGATCGATCGGATCCAAGAGCAAAATCTCACCTGGATTGCCTTAGAACCGCTCCCAGACATCGATCGTCCAGAGGATTTGGCTTACCTGAATTATTAATTATTAATTATCAATTATGAATTATTAATTAATTAACGCTCTACCACCCCCGCCACCATCTGAACCCCAAACCCTTGTCCCCCTTCCTGGTGATACCGATCGGCCCAGTTCCGCAGAATTTGATCGAGATCGCTGAAGGCTTGGGGTAACTGATCGGGGGGAATGGCCAGTTCTTCTAAGACCCGTAACACTTCCTGGGGCTGGTCTGATTTTTGTTGAGCCCATGTCCGCATTAACTGAAAATACCGAGCCGTATCTTGAATGACCACTGACTCCCGCTCGTTTTCCCCGGAGGGGGCATAGGACGATCGGGCTAGGACATAAAAGGGTAAGCCACGAGAGTTTTCGATCGTTAAAACGGTGCCGGAATGGATTAAACGACGACGGATATGCTCCGCTAAGGATTCGCTCAACGGTGTGCGCTGGTCACTGGGGAAGTTTTCCTGATTGCGGTTGTGTAATAGCTCAATCATGTCCATGAACTGGAAGACGTTGAGAATCTGAGCCTGGGGCAGATCGGGGGTACATTGGGCTTCCAGTTGGGCTAGTTCCGATGGGGTTAGGCTACTTCCCGCAAGGCGAGAGTCCCCTGATCGCCAAGGATAGCGCTCTAGCCAGAGACAGGGTAACTGAATGAGATAATGGGGTTCCTGAGCGCCGAGGAGTTTGAGCAAACTGCCCTGGTGTAGGGCGGCTTCAATTTCCTTGACGATCGTTTTAACGCGCTTCGGTTCAATATGATGGAGCATCCCCGTCATGCGGAGATTGCCCTCCTGTTCTTGGTAGGTGGTGTAAACTGCACATTTTGCAGCGGTGGCCGCCGCATCTAAAAATGCACCATGGCGATGTCCTCCCATACGCATGGCGGTGAAGGCTAGATAGATCAAAATTTGATCCATAGCACTGGGATTTAAGGATTCAATCAAATCGCTTTCCGACAAGGGGGATGGGGGATGGGGCTTCATGGTTAATCCTAGGGGTACCCAGACAATGAAGTAACTTTTACGACAGGGAAAAAGATAGACCTGCGACTTGGAGTTCACCCAAGCATCTATAAACTAAGGATTTCTGCTGTTTGAATATGGTTATTTATTTTATTGTAAAACTTCTCAGACTTTTTTGTAAATGGGGATCTATCCTTCTAGGGGGCGTTACCCCTTACGTCGGCAATACGTTGTTAATAAACAGGGGATCGCTTAACTCAGAAACTCAGAAAGACT
>DALYGI010000232.1:0-7021 GCA_031971595.1 Prochlorotrichaceae cyanobacterium CTOTU29312 | reverse complement strand
GGGATTTACTCAGTTTTACCCCTCTGTGGACAGACTTGGATCTGGCAACTCCAGTACCCGTAGACAGTAGCCTACTCCCCCATACCTTAGCGCCCCTGATGCTCTCCCCCGCTGAATTTCCATCGGCTCTGAATACAGGAGAGCCTTTGCACCTAGACCGAGCGATCGGTTTAACCCAGTTTTTGTCTAATCGTTGTTCCAATTAACCCCTAAAACGATCGTCCTCTGTTTGTCGAAAGTGTTCAATACGCTTGATCTAAAAAAGGTACTTCCTCCGCAGCGATCGGGGTGACTAATTTTAGCCCTAAAACCCGCAACCCTAATTTTTCAAACCAGGGAATGGAAAGTCCCAACCGCATTTTGATCAGGAAAAACCATTCAAACAGAGTTTTACTCCAACTCACCCACGGCCCTTCCAGGGCAAGGCAACGGCGGCGTTTGGTCATGCCCGGTTCCCGTTGGACTGGATCTGCAATAAAGACAATACCTCGATCGCCAAAGTCACTGAGACAGATGGCGGACAGGGTGGGAGTTACGGCGGGAATTGAGAGTTGCTCTAAATTTCGCAGGATATTATGGGCGGCGGCCATGCCCATGGCTTCGGTCATTTGCCCGGTTTTGGGTAGACCGGTGGGGATGGGAGTGGTTTCGAGGGGGATGAGTTCTACCACAACTCCAGCGGCATAGACGGAGTGAAAGCGGGGATGTTGGTAGGTGGGCAGGACAGGGACAAAGCCTTGGGGGTTGCTCAGGGCGGGACAGTCCCGCAAAAAGGCGGGGCCTTGGAAGGGCGGGAGGATCATGCTGTAGGCGAAGGGAATTTCCGCACCATCCGCCAGGTGAATTTTGTCCGCAGTAATGGAGGCGATCGCTACGTTGCTTAGGGTTTCGATCTGCTGTTCTCGGAGCACGGTCTCCACTAATTCACGGGATTTGGCCATGCCGCCAATACCGAGGTGACCCACATAGGGTTCTGAGGTGACTAGGGTGATGGGGATTTGCTGTCGGAGACCCAAGCGCCGCAGTACCCAATCCGCCAAGAGGACAAATTCGTAAGCGGGGCCAAAACAACTTGCGCCAGGGGCCGCACCCACCACGATGGGGCCGGGATTTTCGATAAATTTTTGCCAGGCTTGGTGGGCTAAAAGCGCATGGTGGGGGTTACACACGGATTGAGTAAAGCCGGTTTCGGGGCCCAGTCCGGGAACGGTAGTAAAGTTTAAGGAAGCACCAGGGGCAATCACTACATAGTCATAGTTGAGGGGGGAGCGATCGTCTCCAATCCACAGGGTTTTCTGCACGGGGTCAATGGCCTGCACTGCTCCTTGCTGCCAGTTCAGTCGATGCCGACGGCAGAGATCGGGGAGAAACAGTTGCACCTGCTCCAACTTTTTTAAGCCGAGCGCCACCCAGGGTAGGGACGGAATAAAGGTGAAATAGGGAGTATCAGAAACCAGGGTAACCCTATGATCGGAGTTCAACAAATGCCGGAGTTCATAGGCTGTCGGTAGACCGCCAATACCCGCACCAACAACAACAATATGAGCCATGTTTAGAGAGCCATGTTTAGAGAAGCAGATGAATTAACTTGTTTGAAGTACCCCAGCTTAGCGCAGCTTTTTCAGCACTGACTGGGTAGAGACTAAGTGCTTGTCTAGTCCCAACTTGTGGGGAGCCAGACCCATGGCCAGACCAATTAATTCAGTGATGTATAAAATCGGCAATTTATAGCTCACGTCGTAGGCTTTCTCGATGTCGGGTTGGCGCAGTTCCAGGTTGGTGGAACAAAGCGGACAGGCAAGCACAATACAGTCTGCACCTAATCTCTGGGCTTCGTCAAGAATGACTTTGGTCAGTTCGTAGGCCACTTTTTCCTGGGGGACTAAAATGGGGCCGCCGCAGCATTTGGTTTTTGCCCGAAAATCTAGTACTTCCGCACCACAGATTTTGGCCAGTCTGTCCATGGCCATGGGGTTTACGGGGGAGTCCCAGCCGGTGAGGTCTTCAGGACGGGTCAACAGACAGCCGTAGTAACAGGCGACCTTTAAGCCCTTCAGGGGGCGCTGAATGGCGGGGCTAATATCCAAATCGTTAGCCAGCACATCCACCACATTTCTAATTTTGATTGACGTTTCAGGCAGATCCAAACCCATCTCTTTGAGAATAGGGCGCAGTTCTTCCCGCTCCTCCGGTTCTGCCAGGGCACGGGCTGCTTTTGCGGATTTGTTGTAACAGCCGGAGCAGGAGGCTAACAAGTCCTGTTGTTGTTGCTGGGCCAGAACCACGTTACGGGCAGCTAAGGCCATGCCCACTTTACGATCGACTCCCCCGGCGATCGAGCCACCGCAACAAGACCAGTCTTGCAGTTCTTCTAGGTTCACCCCCAAGGCTTGCAGAACAACTTTAGTGGAGAGATCAAACTCCTTAGCGGAGGTGTGGAGGCTACAACCGGGGTAGTAGGAATAGTTGATAGGGCTCATAGTGAAGTTCTCAGTTTTCTTAGTTGTGAATGAGTTATGAGTTATGCGTTTTGAGTTATGAGTTTTGAGTGAATCGGTCAGGGGGTTTGAGCTTTGCCAGTAGGGGTTGCTCTCAAGTTCGCAATGCCCGTTTGAAAGGTTTTCGGATCTTTGACTTTGTGGGGCAGGGGAGAAAGTTTACCCTTGAGGGCCAGTTGAATTCCTAGGGGCGCTTGTTGCAGTAGGGCTTCGATGCCACCGTAGGCGTACATTAGTTCTGGTTCAAACAAAATACCCCGTTTCTGGATTTGCTCCATAAAGATCTGGTTAAAGCGAGTGGAGTTGTTCTGAATCCCTTCCTTAATAGCGATCGTTTTTACTGCTTCAATCACTTCCGAAGGTCTGACACCACGGGGACAGCGGGACGTACAGGTGTGGCAAGAACTACAGAGCCAGAGGGTATTACTTTTAATAACCGCTTCCCACTCCCCACGCTGGATCATCAGTACCAAACTACGGGGAGGTAAATCCATCTTATCCACATTAGGGCACCCCCCACTACAGGTACCACACTGCATACAAGCATCGATCGCTGCGGCCTTCCCCCCAGCTTCCCGAACTCGTTTCTGGAAACTATTATTCATGCGATCGCCATCCACCTGACGATCGGCTTTAATGCCAAAGAAGCATTTATGCTTTTTCTTTTTTGCGGTGCTGTTTAGGGTAGTCATGATTTTTGAGTGGTGAGTGGTTAGTGGCAAGTAGTAAGTGGTAAGTGGTAAGTGATCAGTAGTGAGTTTCTTCTAGTTCCAGGGAGGGGTGAGTTAGCCTCAGTGATTAGTAGTAAGTATTTTCCGGTTCCCCTCCTGGGAGGGGCTAGGGGTGGGTCGGCTGTCCCAGTTCCCCTCCTGGGAGGGGCTAGGGGTGGGTTGGCTGTCCCAGTTCCCCTCTTGGGAGGGGCTAGGGGTGGGTCGGCTGTCCCGGTTCCCCTCTTGGGAGGGGTTAGGGGTGGGTTACCGGGTAATGAGTTCGATCGTTTGTTCCACAGTGGCGGTGTCGTGCCCAGTGTTGTAACCATTCGAGTGGGTGAGTGCTTGCTGTTGCACGGAGAAAGCTTGGATTTCAGAGGCAGCGGATCGACCATCGGTGATGGATTCCATGATCGCCTTTGGCCCTGTGGCCGCTCCTGCCAGAAAAATACCCGCACGGGGGGACGTGTTATTACCGTACTGCTGGTTCGCCGTAACGTAAAAACGATCGCACCCCACTGTTAACCCTGCAACATTTGCTAGGTCGTTGTTTCCTTCCATACCCACTAATAGTACAATCATATCTACCGTCAGGCGCATGGGTTTGGCAGTTAAGGTGTCTTCTAGCCTCAGATAGAGCGTACCGTCGGGCTTTTCACTGGCTTCAGAGAGGCGACCCCGAATAAACTGAATACCGTACTGTTCCTGAGAAGTGCGGTACAACTCTTCGTATCCCCGACCAAACACGCGGATGTCCATATAGAGGTTGTAAACCGTGCAGTCAGGAATCAGTTGCTTAATTTCGATCGCATCTTTGATACCGTTGGTGCAGCAGACCCGTGAACAGTAGTTGTTATTGACTTTTTGATCGCGGGAACCCACACAGTGAATAATAGCCACCTTCTTGGGAGTCTTGCCCTGGGTGGTTTTCAGGCGTTCCACCTTAAGCATGGCATCCAGTTCCACTGCGGTGATTACGTTGTCGTAAAGACCGTAGCCATATTCTTCTTTAAAAGAAGCATCAAAATGATGGAAACCTGTGCTGACTAAAATACTACTAGCAGCGATCGTTTCCCCACTGGATAACTGTAGGGAAAAGTTAGGAGATTCCCCTCTAATTTCCTCCACAGTGGTATCTGTAATCACCCGTACTCCCGATAGATCCGCCTTAAGAGATTGGAGAATTTCCGAAGCATCCGTAAAGTCAGGAAAAACCCTAAACCAATTTTTAACATGACCTCCCAATTCGGGAGCTTTTTCCACTAGGATAACCTTAAAGCCAAAGCGATGGAGTTTGCCCGCTGCGGCCATGCCTGCAACCCCGCCACCAATTACAACCACTGTTTGATTCATCATACTCATTTCCTTTAGTTATTTAGTTGGATGATTTGAGATCTCCGGTTGCTTCTGGAAACTAGATCAAGGGGGTGATATTGTCCCCAGAAACCAGAGATTTAAGCCTGTCCTATTCCAAATTTCGCGTTCCAAATTTCGCGTTCCGCGTTAAAAAGGCCGACGACGCTCTTCAAAAGTCTTAGACTTATCGTAGGGAATACCAATTTGATCCAGTAAAGGCTCGATCGCTACTGCTTTGGCATTGAGTCCACAATCTTTGAAGGGGTCGTAGCCTAGTAACAATCCAGTTAACTGAGCATAGTCCAGTACACAAACCCCGAAGTCCTCTTCTAGCACTTCCCGAATCGTACCCTGCTCCGCATCTAGGAACACAGTGCAACCGGGGCAATTGGTTAACATCAACTTACAGTCGGGGTGAGCTTCCTTAAGACTCTTCATTTTTTTGTATACTGAACTGGCAGTGTAGTCCCGGTTTTCAGGGAAAGCACACTGACGGAAGCCCATTCCGCAGCAGTGACGGCGTTCGGCATAGTCCACTACCGTTGCTCCATAAGCTTCTAACATTCCCACTAGAACCTGGGGAAACTCAGACCCACCCATAGCCTCTTCCGGGAAAATTTTGGCGTAGTGGCAGCCCACATGATCCACTGCCTTAACTCCCTTGAGGGTGAACTTCAACTTCTTCGCCAGTTTGTGACGGTTCGCAAAGAAAACATCGGACGCATGAACCACCGAGGGACGATCGCCAGAGACATGGGGAATCCAGAACTCCCGCCCCGTAGTTTCTTTGAGGGTTTTAGCCGTGTACTCCCGCAGTTCCGGCTCCTCTTCCCAGAGTTTAATCACTTCCGTATAGTTGGCAAAGGAAGTCACGCAGAAGGAAAAGAGCTTATCTACCCCCAACTCCGTGTGAGCCACGGAGAAATTACGGGCCGCAACCACCATTTGGGTTTCCAGATTTGCCACATCCCCGTGATAACCGATCGCTCCGCAGGAGGTATGTCCAGCCGCTTCCCGCAGGTCAATGCCTAAATCATTTTTCAGAATTTTGTAAGCAATCCCTTCCGTATAGGGGGCAGCACTTTGTAAAAAGCAACTGCGAAAACAACCCCAAACCTTCCCATCAGAATCATCCACTGTGGGGACAGCTTTCTGATGTTTTTCCCAAAATTTAACGCGACCAGTTGTGGTCTTCATGGTTTACTCCTAATAACTCAAAATTCAAAACTCAAAACTTAGATCCCCGGTTTCTGGCGAATAAACCCCAGTAACTGGTCTTCGTTCAAGAAGAAACCAGGGATCTTGCTAAACTCAAAACCTTACGAATTCGGCATTTCATAGTCCCGGCTGTCAGCAGTTTCTAGCCAGGTTTGCCAGTACTTTTCCACCTCTGCTTTAGAGCCCAGCTTTTTCTCCATGCCCTGCTCCACCGCATCCATCAGAGCGATCGCTCCGGTTTTTTCGTAAATCGCTCGTAATTCCTGCATATCCGCTTCGGGAATTTGACGATGGGAACCGGGACTATTTTCCAAATCCATGGTCACCCCCCACCATTCCCGCATTTCTGCCATGTGTTCGTAGTAGTATTCCCAATTTTCCCCTAACTCTGGAAAATGTTCTGGCGTAATATTTTTAGCCAGCAGGGTATACCCCCGATCGAGCATATTTTGGTTGAAAACCCGCTTGGCAATTAACTGTTGCCGTCCCTTTTCCGATTCCGCAAAATAGCCTTTTTTCACCGATAAACGGCGCAACGCTAGAATCACCGAGGCCGCACTATTGCCACGGGGACAACGGGTTTTACAGGAAAAACACTGACCGCAATACCAAATCTTGTCGGATTTGAGCAAGTCTTCAATTAAATCATCATCTTCCGTTTGTACCGTGTTCATCACTTCGCGGGGAGAATAGTCATACACCTCCGCCGCTGGACAGACCGCCGTACAAACCCCACAGTTTAAGCAGGCATTCATGCCATGCTCATAGAGAATGTCCTGCTTCAGTTCGTTAAAAAGCTTACCCATGGCAACCTCCTCCGTTATGTCTATATTTATAACTAAATAGCGATAAAGTTGCAATGGGAATAATTACTTAGTAAGTCCTAGCCAGAGATCTAGCCGGGGATCAGCGGAAAAAGAGCTAGTAACGATTTTCCAAGGAAATCCCTCGGAAGTTTAAGAAATTGCCCCTTTTTAAGGATGCCGGATCCGTCCAACGCTTGACGATCGTACTGCCCACGATCGCCGCCTCTACGCCCCAGTGCTTCACCTGGCCGCGCTGGGCAATGCTAAAACTTACGGGGTAAAATGGCTCAGTAAAGTAACTTGTTTGATCTATGCCTACAGTTTTGCAAGATGGGCCTTACAGCTTCATCTTTTTTAGTTCTGATCGGGGTGAACCACCCCATATTCCAGTAAAGCGAGATAATCAGATAGCTTTACTGGAAGCGTGGCATGA
>DALYGI010000231.1:0-7043 GCA_031971595.1 Prochlorotrichaceae cyanobacterium CTOTU29312 | reverse complement strand
GTAAGGGTGGAAGGAGGCTAGAAGAGTGCTATGATTTGAGTAATTCTAGAGGATCCTCTTTTTTAATAAGCTGGGAATGTACCCGTTCTGACCCCGTTGCCCAAACCAAGCTGGTTAGCTCCCTAAATTAGCTCCTTTAACAAGTCTAAGCGCGAAAATTTACTTTAGTCTTTGTATAAAATCTTACATCACATCCACCATGCCTCAGGTCTTGGACAACTCTAACGAGTCCGATGCTCGCAAGATTTATTCTCCGCCCTCTAACTCCAGTGATTTAGGACGTTTAACTGCCAAAATTGCCTTACATATTCGTCAATCTTTAGATCTGGAGGATATTCTCACCACCTGTGTTCAGGAAATCCGTCAGGTTCTGAATACGGATCGGGCGGTTATCTATCGTTTTAGAGACGATGATCCAACGATCGGTCAAGTTGTGGTGGAGGATGTTTTACCCCAGTGGGATTCCATTTTAGGACGGGAAATTCAAGACACCTGTTTGGCAGAAACCTGGCATCAGCCCTTTAGTATGGGAACGGCTTTAGCCCTAGAAGATGTGCAGCAACTGAATACCCCAACTTGTTACCAATCCCTCATCGAATCCTTGCAGGCACAGGCCAGTATTGTTGCATCCATTGTGCAGGATCAGCGGCTTTGGGGGCTTCTGATAGTTCACTATTGTCGGGGGGCTAGTAACTGGACTGATCAGGAAGTTCAACACTTACAACACATTGGTATTCAGTTGGGAATTGCCATTCAACAGGCCGAACTCTATCGACAACTTCAGGAGCATAATAAACAGTTAGAAGCAGCTAATACCCATTTAGAATTGGTGTTAGATCGGGAAACCAGTTTAAGTAATCTTAAATCTAATTTCTTAGCCCTTACCTCCCACGAGTTCCGCACTCCCATGACCACCATTCGATCCTCTGCGGAACTACTAGAAAGTTTTGAGTGTGAGCCAGAGGATAAAAAGCTATTATTTCGCCAAATCCATAATGCGATCGACTACATGGTGAAAATGTTAGACGATATTCGCTTTATGAGTCATCGTACCGAGGAACTAAAGCCCTTAAAACCAAAAATTTTAGATCTCCAGGATATTGTGGAGGAACTGGGTAGCCACTTACGATCGATTTTGAACTGTAAGCATCAGTGTCGTTTCTCCTCCCAAGGGTTGCCCCAAACTCTGGTTTTAGATGAAAAGCTCACTCGCCAAATCCTCGAAAATTTAATGTCCAATGCGATGAAATATTCCCCCCATCGCCCTGAAATTGAGGTGAGACTCTCCAATCAAATCAACCCCGAAGGACGACCAGGGGTGTTAGTGGAAATCCAAGATTATGGCATGGGCATTCCAGACATTGAACAGGAGCACGTTTACGAAACCTTTTACCGAGCTAAAAATGTGGCAGGCATGAAGGGCACTGGTTTAGGTCTAGCGATCGTGAAGCGCTGTGTGGACTTAAGTGGTGGAACGATCGCCCTGGAGAGCCAATTAAACCAGGGCAGTTGTTTCCGGGTCTTTCTGCCCTTTTTAGCCCCCCTGTTAGACCCCCTGCACGGGTAACCGCCCCCCTATGCACCCTCCCCGCCAATGGCAGATTGCCGGTGTCCTCGGTGTGGGCATTGTTGCCGCCTCCTCCGCCGCAATTTTCATTCGGTTAGCCCTCGCCTGGGTACCCCTCTCCGCCCACGTAGGCCTAGGGCTATTTTTGGCCGCCTCCCGTCTGTTAGTGGCAACGATCGCCTTACTCCCCAGTTGGCAAGGATTTCGCCAGGTTAATTACTCCCCCCAAGCCCTGCGCTACGGACTGATCGCCGGGGTGTGCCTGGCCCTACACTTTGCCACCTGGATCCCGTCCCTAGCCTTTACCTCCATCGCTGCTTCCACGGCTCTGGTGACCACCAATCCCATTTGGGTCGTGATGATTCTTTGGATTTGGAAAGGCGATCGTCCCCAGGGGTGGCAATGGCTGGGCATTTTACTCGCCCTCGCAGGAGCGATCGGGGTGGGATTGGGGGATTTTACAAATATTGAGCCAAGTTTGCAGTCAACCGTAAATTCCGCTGCCACGGTCTTTGCGGGCCGTAACCCCCTCTTGGGCAACAGCCTCGCCCTTTGCGGTTCCTGGGCGGTCAGTTTCTACTTAGTCTGTGGGCAAGAAGCTCAGAACCGGGGTCTCAGCCTCAACCATTATATCAGCCTCGTCTATGGGGTCGCCGCTGTAGTATTGCTGCCCCTCCCCGCCCTTGTGGGACAGCCCCATCTGAGCTATCCCCTGCCCGTCTATGGCTACACCCTGCTCCTAGCCCTATTTCCCCAACTGATCGGACACACCAGTTTTAACTGGGCGCTGCGCTGGGTTTCCCCCACCTTGGTAACCCTGGTGATTCTGGGAGAGCCCATTGGCTCTAGCCTGCTGGGATGGTGGATCTTTGGGGAAGTGCCTAGTTCTACCGTACTGTGGGGAGCCCTAATGCTCTTGAGCGGGGTGGTGATCACGGCCTTAGCGGAACGGGGGCGATCGTCCCTCTAGGGAGCGTACTTGCGGCGTTATTTAGTTCGCTCCCTGAAACCACAATTGAGCCAAAAAAAGAAACGGGAAAGTAGTAGTCCACCTTCCCGTTCTGAACAAACTAGCGATCTGACCCCTCAAACCCTAGTCTGGATCAATATTCTGCTGTTTTGAGTTTTCAGACCTAGCGGCCACTCACCCTAGCGATCTAAGCCACAGGTAAAGGGGCAAGACGCATAAACGGAAGTCGTTTCTACCCCATCCGCCTTGCCACTGAGCCAGGTTAACCAACTCACATCTTGAGGATGCACGCCCCTAGCCGTGAGTACCGCAGAAGCCAGCATTACCCCCAGAATGTGCAAGGCCAATACCCCCCCTGCCACTAACAGAACTGAACTCATGGGCAGAAGGGACTGGAGGGTAACCGCCAGCAAAGATCCAATACCCACCACCAAAATAAGAATAGGAAAGCCAATGACGAGGGAACAAACAATAAAAGTAAAAACCCACACTAAAAAGCTCTTGGCAAAAAAGAGAGAATAGGCTTTTCCGAGACTTTGGCTATTGGCTAATGTCATATTTGTGCTCCTGTATGGTAAATGTGGTATGATAATCCCTGGTCAAAAGTTCTCATGGTAAATTTCAAGGGATAAGATCGAGAAAATTGAGACAAGTAATCCCCCCTCTCCAGTGAAATACCCTGAGAAATATGAGAAAACCAGGAAGAAACAGTAGAAAAAACTCAGCAACCCTTATTTGACTGAAGGCATTTGAGCTAAGGCACTTAACCTAAGGTATTTGAGCTAAGGCATTTGACCTAAGGTATTTGAGCTAAGGTACTTAACCCAAGGTAGGTATTTATCCTGTTAAGGTGTTGACCTTATGAAGATAAGAACCTTGTCAAGATTAACGTCCAACTCAGTAAACGAACGTTAGGGTTGAGTAGAATTATGGATACAAAAATACCGGCGAATCCTGTTCGCTGGTTTCCTTAGTATAAAGATAAATTTTAAAAAATGAGAGATACTTAAACAAAGTTTACATTACGCTTTACATTACTAAAACTACCTTAATAAAACTATGCGGCCATCAGGACGATCGGAAAGGTACCGCCTAGTCTCTGCGGGAGTGTATTTTCTAGGGTCGGACTGCCTTACCACACCTGACGTTTGGGATGAATCGCCAGAAAAAACAGCCCATAGGTTACGACAAACAGCAGCAAAAACATCCAGCCGGGCACAATGCCTAAAACACCAATGCCCCTAAGCACATAGATCAGTAGGGATAGGAGAAATGTGGTGATAAACACAGCCACACGTCCCTGTATGAACCATGGAAACATTTTTTGCATAAGGGTACAGGAGAGGAGTAGGAGGGGAAAACAGGATAGGAATAGATACCTACCTGCCAAGATCTTCAATTTCTTGAGGCTTTTGTATCTTTGTGGTGAAATTCCAGGTTTGCATTCCTAAGAATCGTTGCACATTGCGTTATAACTATAACCTCTCTCAATCTCTTCAACCTTCAATTCAATCCCTTCCCTTCTACAACCTGTCCCCTATTCCCCATTCCCCATTCCCTATTCCCTATTCCCTCAAGAATCATGGATCAGTTGGCAACAGCCCTCAAAGCTCAGGCTCATCATTTGGGGTTTGACCCGGTAGGCATTACCTCGATCGATCGCTGGTATGGGGATTCTGCCCGCTCTACGTGCCCTTCTCCCTTAGAAGCAGCGGAGCATCATCTTCAGCAATGGCTCGATCGGGGATTTCAGGGGGATTTAGGATGGATGGAAAACCCCAAACGCCAGGATCTGCGCCTCGTGATGCCTACGGTCAAATCCGTGGTTGCGTTAGCCCTAAACTATTACACCCCTCACCCCCAACCCACCCACTCCCATCGGGGTAAAATTTCTCGCTATGGCTGGGGACGGGATTACCATCGGGTTTTAGACCAGAAGTTAAAGCAATTAGCCCACTGGCTACACAGTCAGTCTCCCCAAGCTCAAGTTCGGTACTACGGAGATACGGGGCCCGTTCAGGATAAGGTGTGGGCCCAGCGATCGGGATTGGGATGGATTGCCAAAAACAGTAATGTAATCACCCGCAAATATGGCTCTTGGGTGTTTTTGAGTGTGCTGTTAACAGATTTGGAACTTCCTCCGGATCCCCCCGTAGCGACGGATCACTGCGGTACCTGCACCCGTTGTTTAGAAGCCTGTCCCACCCAAGCGATCGTTGAGCCTTTTGTGGTGGATGCTAACCGCTGCATTGCCTATCACACCATCGAAAATCGATCGGAAACCCTGCCAGACTGGATTATTCCCCACCTAGAGGGCTGGGTTGCGGGGTGCGATGTGTGCCAAGAGGTTTGCCCCTGGAATCAACGCTTTGCTAAACCCACAACGATCGCTGAATTTGAGCCCTATCCTCAAAACCTAGGCCCGGATCTTCAGGAGCTTGTCCAGATGACCCCCGAAGAATGGGATCAGCGCTTTCGGGCCTCGGCCCTACGGCGTATTAAACCCCAGATGTGGCAACGCAATGCCCAAGCGGTTCAGCGCACCAGAACTGAATCCGTAGACTCAGAAGATATGTCAGACTAGCAGAGTACCCTAGATTTTGAAACATCTAATCCCTATGGTCACGACTCAACTGTCTGCCCTAGATTTATTTCGCAGTGCTTACGAAAACCGTTATACCTGGGATAAAAACTTCCCTGGCTATACCGCTGATGTGACCTATACGATCGGCTCACAAACCTTTACGGGCAAAGTGCAAGTCTCTGCGGATCTCAAGCCCACTGTCCAGGATGTGAACGACGAAAAAGCGCAGAAAGCCATTCACGGTCAATTATTTGAAGTTGCCATTCACCGGATTCGCCGCAGCTTTGAGGATACCCACGGGCAAAACAGCTTTAGCTATGGCAAAACCCTAGAGGATGGTTCCGTGGAAATTCTAATGGGTGGCAAGGCAGAAGGCGAACGGTACGAACTTCGCAACAATGAAGTTTCCATGGTTCACCGCCATATTCACGGCGTTGTGGTCACCATTCACACCAGCAGCAGCCACGACACGGGCGAGGGTTATCTGTCCCATCGCTATGATTCCGTTTACCACGACCCCCAAACCGGCGAACAAAAAGGGGGACGCAATGAATTTGAGGATGAATACGAGAAAGTCGGATCCTATTTCTTACTCAATCGTCGTTGGATCCGCACGGAAGGAGAGCCTGATCAGGAATTTCTCTTTTCCAATTTTCAACTCCTAGGCTAGTCAACCCACCCCTAACCCCTCCCAGGAGGGGAACCGGAATAGACCCCCCTAGCTTTTCTCAGGAGGGGAACCGGAATAGACCCCCTAGCCCCTCCCAGGAGGGGAACCGGAATAAACCCCCTAGCTTTTCTCAGGAGGGGAACCGGAATAAACTCCCCCTCCTCGGAGGGGGTTGGGGGGTGGGTCTGACCTAGAAAATAAATCTGATCTCCCCTTGACAACCAGAGGTTAATTAACCTACACTTACAAAGCATTAAATTAATGCGGGATTAGCTCAGCGGTAGAGCGCCACCTTGCCAAGGTGGATGTCGCGCGTTCGAATCGCGTATCCCGCTTATACACAAGACAAAATAGAGTTAAAGATAGATCAGATTCTCATTGGTGTCTGGATTCCTGCCCTGCTGCCTAAAACCTATCCCTAACTCAACATTACCCCTAACCCCTCCCAAGATCCCCAACTCAAAACTCAACCCTCAAAACTCATACCTGCCTCTGTAACCTGTCCCCTGTTCCCTATCCCCTAGCCTATGCCTCCCTACAAAGCGATCGTTGTGTTTGATATTGATGGAGTAGTGCGGGATGTGGGGCAGTCTTACCGGCGGGCCTTGGCGGATACGGTGGAGCATTACACCCAGGGAGCCTATCGCCCCAGTCAGGATGACATCGATCGTTTAAAGTCTGAGGGGGTTTGGAATAATGATTGGCTGGGATCTCAGGAATTAACCTATCGCTATTGGGAAGGTCAGGGCCGATCGCGGCAGAGTGTGGCGCTGAACTATGAAGAATTGGTGGATTTTTTCCAGCGGCGTTATCGCGGCCAAGATCTGGAAAACCCCGATCGCTGGGATGGCTACATTACCCAAGAACCCCTCTTGATGCAGCGATCGTATTTGCAGGACTTAACCGAGGCGGGTTACCCTTGGGGATTTTTCAGTGGTGCCACCAGAGGATCGGCCCTGTATGTGCTCACCCAACGCTTAGACCTCGATCATCCTCCGTTAGTGGCCATGGGAGATGCACCAGACAAGCCCGATCCCACGGGACTTTTTCAGGTGGTGGAGCAGCTAGAGGCCAGTTATAACCTGGAACCGCACCAGATGCCGGTGGTCTATGCGGGGGATACGGTGGCGGATTTATATACTGTGCAGCGGGCAAAGGAAATGAATCCCCAACGATTATGGGTGGGGGTGGGGGTTTTACCGCCCCATGTGCAACAGCCCCCAGAGCGTCGGGCGACTTACGCTGAAACCCT
>DALYGI010000230.1:0-7078 GCA_031971595.1 Prochlorotrichaceae cyanobacterium CTOTU29312 | reverse complement strand
GCTTTGACTTTACCATTATTCTTACTGTTACTCCCCCGTAAACCCACAGCAATTTTACTGTGTTTTTCAATTTGAGTCATCACATCCCGCGCCCGCTGAATTACACTGGGAGGTAATCCCGCTAATCGAGCCGCTTCAATGCCGTAGGAACGATCGGCCCCGCCCGGTTGCACTTGGTGCAAAAAGATAATTTGATCCGGCAATTCTTTAACCGTCACCTGAAAATTAGCCACATTTTCTAAAAGCGATTCTAACTCATTCATTTCGTGGTAATGGGTGGCAAAAATCGTCCGTGCCCGCAGTTCCGACGCTAAATATTCCGCCACTGACCAGGCAATAGAAAGCCCATCAAAGGTAGCCGTCCCCCGTCCAATTTCATCCAGTAAAACCAGGGAACGATCGCTGGCATGATTGAGAATATTCGCTGTTTCATTCATTTCCACCATAAACGTCGACTGTCCCGTGGCAATGTCATCCACCGCCCCCACGCGGGTAAAAATTCGATCGCAAATGCCCAACTGGGCGGATTTCGCCGGAATAAAACTCCCCACTTGAGCGAGGAGTTGAATCAGTCCCACCTGGCGCAGGTAACAGCTTTTGCCACTGGCATTAGGGCCGGTAAGAATAATCAGATCGGGATGGGAATCCGTTGAGGCAGGAGTAGCACCGAGGGCAGTGGAATTGGGCACAAAAAAGCCAGAGGGAATGGTGTTTTCCACCACCGGATGACGACCCTGCTCAATCAGCAACCCCCGATCCTCCGTGATAGTGGGGCGACAGTAGTTACGAAACTGGGCAATTTCCGCAAAACAGGCCAACACATCCACCGCCGCAATGGACTGAGCCACCTGACGAATTAACTCCGCCTGCTCCCCCACCTCCGATCGGAGTTTCACCACGAGGTCATACTCCAGTTGGTTGAGGTTCGCTTGGGCATTGAGCACCCGGCTTTCCCGCTCCTTCAGTTCCGGGGTGATGTAGCGCTCCTCATTGGTGAGGGTTTGCTTCCGCATATAGTCCTCCGGCACCTGATCCGCCTTACTGCGGGAGAGGCTGATGTAGTAGCCAAAGGTTTTGTTGTAGCCCACCTTTAACTGCGGAATGCCCGTGCGCTCCCGCTCGATCGCTTCGAGGTTGGCAATCCAGTGCTGATCCTCCTGGGCTTGGGCTCGCAGTAAGTCCAGATCCGCATTCACTCCCGGTTTAATCAAGTTCCCCTCCGTGATGCTAATGGGGGGACTGTCCACTAAATGGGCATGGAGGTGATCCGCTAGGTGTTCCAGCACTACGGGCACCGTTTGCAACACTTGCAGATAGGGCGATCGAGCCGTGGCTAACCGACTAGCCAGCAGGGGCAATTTAGCGAGGGAGTCCGCCAGAGCCATTAAGTCCCGCGCATTGGCCGTTCCCGCTCCAGCCCGTCCTGCTAAGCGTTCCAGGTCATAAATATCCCGCAGTAACTTTTGCAAGTCCTGACGCAGATAGCCATCCTCCAACAGTTCCGCGATCGTTTCCTGTCGGGCTTCAATGCCAAAACGATCGAGCAGCGGTTGCAGTAACCAGCGCCGCAACATCCGACTGCCCATGGGCGTAATGGTTTCATCCAGTGCCCAGAGTAGAGAGCCGTGAAACGACCCGTCCCGCACCGTTTGAGTAATTTCTAAGTTCCGCCGCGTTTGATAGTCGAGAATTAAAAAATCAGTGAGGGTGTAGGTACTCAGGGGCTGGAGGGGAATTTGCTGAAGGGAAGCAGAGTGAATCACACTAGTGTCCGCTGTGCCATCCGCCTGTAACTGCTGCATCCGCCCTTCCGACGTATCTTCCAAATACTCCAGTAAGCCCCCCGCAGCCCGCACCGCCAAAGGCAACTGCTCACAGCCCATCCCCTCCAGCGATCGGACTTTGAACTTCCGTAACAACCGCTGCCGCGCCTCCACACTACTAAACGCCACCTGGGAGCGGAAGGTATAGCACAATTGTACGGGTAAACCACTGGGCAAGTGATCCTGCTTCTGATCCGGGCGCAGTAACCCCACCAAATCCGGGGCATCCGTAGGCAGTAGCACTTCCGCCGGATTTAACCGCAGTAACTCCTGGTGTAACTCATCCATCCCTTGGCTTTGGGTCGTCAGAAACTCCCCCGTAGAAATATCCGCATAGGCCAGCCCCCAGTTTCTTTGTACTACCACCACCGCCGCTAAAAAATTATTGCGCCTCGCCTGGAGCATCCCCTCCTCCACGATCGTCCCTGGGGTGATAATGCGAGTAATTTCCCGACGCACCAACCCCTGAGCCTGAGCCGGATCCTCCACCTGATCACAAATAGCAATGGCAAAGCCCTTCTCCACCAACCGCGCCGCATAGGTATCCAGCGCCTTTTGGGGCACCCCCGCCATGGGTACCCGCCCCACATTTTTGCCCGCTTCCTTACTGGTGAGCATCAACTCCAGTTCCCGCGCCACCGTAATGGCATCCTCAAAAAAGCACTCAAAAAAGTCCCCCATGCGGTACAGCAGCAGAGCATTCGGGTTTTGAGCCTTCGTTTCCACATAGTGGCGCATCATGGGGGGCAGATCATCCCAATTCACCTCCCGGTGGTGGGCGTAGCGTACCGCCTGTTTCACAAGGCGATCGGGCAGTTGGGACGGAGGCGTGAGATCGGGATCGGGAGAGGGATTCATGGGCAAGGGACAGGGAGCTTTAGCAATAACGATCGGATCCTATGGTAGACGTTCCATGAAAGGATCACAATTGGAATCGTTGAAAGCCATGCTCCACAAAAGTTACAAGCTTTATTTATGATTCCCAACAAATGCATGGATTACACCTTGGCGTTTAACGCAACTCGTTATATGATCAAAGGGTCTTCAAGTTGAATAAGGTGTGATCCGAAATTTTAAAGATAAGGAAACTCAAAAAATATTTGAGCGACAGCGTTCACGCAAACTTCCATCGGAGATCCAACAAGTCGCGTTACGAAAGCTGAGAATGCTGAATCGGGCAGAAACGCTTCAAGATCTTCGTGTTCCACCCGCTAACTGCCTAGAACAATTGATTGGCAATAGAGCCGGTCAGTATAGTATCCGAATTAACAACCAATGGCGGATTTGTTTCAGATGGAAAGACAGTGATGCCATGGATGTAGAAATTGTTGACTATCACTAAGGTTGTATCATGACAAAAGATAAATTGAGTGCTATACATCCAGGCGAAGTCCTTTTAGAAGAATTTCTTAAACCGATCAACTTAAGCCAAAATCAGCTTGCTCTCGCATTGCGTGTGCCTGCCCGTCGCATTAATGAAATTATTCAAGGTAAACGGCGAATTACTGCGGATACAGCACTACGTTTAGGCTATTATTTTAATATGTCTGCTCGGTTTTGGTTAGGTTTACAAATGGATTATGATCTTGATGTAGCTGAAGATGCACTAGGAGAGCAGTTGAAAAAAGAGGTGTTTTCTATGGAAAAACTCGTATCACCTTAGAGCATAGATGCTAGGGCTCAAATAACACCAATGATAGACCATTTAACATTGATAACGATCGTCTCGCCGTCGGTTGAGGTACGAAACCCAAAAAGCTCAAGCTTATTATGGTTTAGAGGCGATCGTGTTTTGGGGTATGGATGATGGACGATCGTTTTTTTATTTGAGATTGTTTAAGAGCGATCGTATTTAGTGGAAGATTGGAAGGTAAGAGGACGATAGCCGAGAAATTCGCTGTCCGTGTTTTGAGAACTTCTTGAGCTTTCACTTTAACCTTCGGATCCGGTGTATTTCTGTAGCGCCTGTTCAAGTTCTGCCCAAAAATGTTGATATTCCAACGCTGTTTTGGGTAATACCACATCCGATCGTAAGTGTATCTCTACTCCTTCTCGAATTTGGATGTGTAACCATTGCCTAGATTTAACGGCTTCGGTCTTGGTCTGAAGGGTCGCGTTTGCGGCGGTAAGATGAAACTCAATGCCATCAGTTAACATGGCTTGTAATTCTAGTTGTGTTTTATCTTTAGCGATCGCTTTAATCACCGCCACCGTAAACCCTTCTGACAACAATCGCCGACAGACCAACAGTTGCCACAAATGGCGTTGCCCATAAAACGCAAACTTCCCCTCACGGATCGGTTCATCTAACACGCCCTGATTGACGTAGTAGCGGATCAGACGAGGAGTGATTGCCTCAGAAAGCTTGGCATTGGTTTTTAACCCCGCTGCAACGTCCGGCAAAACCTGCGGGAGGAAGTCATTGGCTACGATCGCAAATTCTTCAAGAGTCCATTGCCCATTCTGAACAGGGGGAGAGGGGGGAGTCATGGGGAAGTATGTTGACAAAATAAATAGTCAATGACATTATATATTAAAATCATCACGGTGAGTGACAATCATCCTATGAGTGAATCGTATGGCAAAGGATTTAATTCATGATCGGGTCAAGGCTGCCCTAAAAAAAGATGGCTGGCGGATTACCCACGATCCCCTTTATTTGAATATTGCCGAAGTTGAAGTTTATATTGACATCGGCGCAGAACAACTGTTTGCCGCAGAAAAGGACAGCCAAAAAATTGCCGTTGAAGTTAAAACCTTTGTAAAACCATCTCCTATTTCAGAATTTCATACGGTTTTAGGGCAATGTCTCAATTATCGTCTAGCCTTGAAATTGGAAGATCCCGATCGCGTCTTATATCTGGCAATTCCAGAGGAGGCTTGGAATACTTTTTTTCGCAGAGAATTTGCTAAATTAGCAATAGCTGAGTATCAGCTTTATCTTATTATTTTTGATGTTTCTAAAGAGGTTATTGTACAATGGTATCCATAGAAACTTACCGAGAGCAAATTCAAGAAATTTTACGGGAATATAGTACGCATAAACCGGCTTATGGTGATGTAGAAATGGAATTAATTTTCGATCGTGAACGCGATCGTTACCAACTGGTCTGTACGGGCTGGAGTCAAAAACGACGCATCTATGGTTCTTTAATTCATATTGATCTCAAGGGAGATAAAATCTGGATTCAAAGTGATGGAACTGAAGTCGGTATCGCCAATTTATTGGTGGATCAAGGCATTCCTAAACAAAGTATTGTCTTGGCGTATCAGTCTCCTACATTACGTCAATTTACGGATTTTGCGATCGGATAAGGATGCCTCATGGAAACTTCTGAAAACTAATCATCACCCACCTGGGTTTAATCCAAGTACTGCTATTCCAAGCAACTGCAAGATGGTTTAATAATAAGCAAGATGGTTTAACAATAAGGAGGTTAGGATGAGTAATGGGTATGCTGGAGAACAGCTTGACGGTCAAACATTGTACAAGCGACAGCAGGGTTTGCGTGACTGTTTTAAGTTTTAAGTATTCTCCAGCCCCGGTTATTGTGGCGGATCACCTGCATATACCAGAAAATATTGGTAGTGTTTTGCGGCTTGCAGATGCTGGAGGTAGTCAAAAAGTAATTTTCATTAATGACCCTAGTGATCAAAACTTAAATCGTATCCGTCGAACTGCTAGAAGTTGTGATGCTCTGGTAAATTGGGAGTTTAGTAGTTATGAGAACTTTCTGGATAAATACGTTTGCTGCTTACCTACCTTGATTGCCATTGAGTTAACAAGTACCTCAACAAGTATTTTTGAAACTGTTTTGCCAACTCAATGTTGCTTTCTAATCGGTAATGAAAGACATGGAGTCTCTCAAAGATTACTGGAACAGTGCCAACAAGCAATCCACATACCAATGTATGGCGTAAATGGCTCGATGAATGTAACTCATGCTTTAGCTATCGTCCTGTTTGAATGGCGGCGACGGTTTTCAGCATTGCAAACAGTGTCTAACAACCACGTTGTACCGGAACCTGTAAATATACTTGGTTAAATTGCAAAGGTTGTCCGTGCTCGGTGAGCGCGACAGTTAGATCTACTTGAGTGCGATCGTTCTCGCTTAGGTTGAGTTGTGCTAGGAGCGATCGTTTTGATCAGTGGGGTTTTGTGACTATGCCGCTCTCAAAGAGACTAACTTTCTACGGGCAAGAATCCTTACTGTGTCTGGGATCCCTGGATCCTCATGTTAAATTCTGTAACAAGTGTTTGTTGTCTTCTCCTGTCGGATGGTATTCTTTCATTCGAGTTGGGCAAGCAATGAGGTTGGAGGCGAATCGGCTCCTTGGAGTTCTAGTTTCTTAGACCTCAAAGCTCAAAGCGAGTCCATAAAATTCAAAGGTTGGTAGTATGGGAAACTCTCAAGGTGATGAAAAGACTACTAAATATCAGCCGATAGCCTTGGCTGCTATCAGTGCGTTTACTGGAATTGCGACTACTCTTATTGCAACAAGTCCAGCACTTTGGGGTTCCAATATTGATACTCTAAAAAAAGATATTCAGAAGCTGGAGAGTGAAAAGACAGAGTTGTCAGAACAGATTGCTGAACTAAAGAGTAAAAACTTAGAACAATCAAAGTCTATTGATGAACTAAATAAAACAGTCGAAAATTATCAGGAAATAGCAAAGAGTCCTGATATCGCAATGATGTTACTTCCATACGCTCTTGATGCAATAAGTTTAGGGCCTTGGGATGGCACCATTGATTGTGGGGTTAGGTCAGGAGGTTCAATGAAAGAGTTGGCTTGCAGTCAAATTCAAACGCTCCTTTACTACTTAGATTCAACTAAATACAAGTTTGAGGTGCCAATGGAAGAGGTTAGAGAAAACCTTTCGCGTTATCAAAGAGATGAAAAATTAAGTTTTGCAAGCAATGAAAGAACTGTAGGCATGTTAGACAAAGAAACTTTGACTAGATTGATTCAGCAACGTTTAGATGATATGAAAGAAACTAAAAAAGCTTGTGAGTTTTTTCCAGAAGGTTGTTAATTTTTTTTTACTCTTTGCTTCCTAACAAAAATTGTTCGGTAGATGTATAACCACAGACATCTTGTGATTCCGAGAAAGTTCAGGAAGTTATTCGTGAGATATTGTTTCGGGATGTTCGGTGATAGTGCGATCGTCTCGCCGTAGTGCGATCGTCTCGCCGTCGGTTGAGGTACGAAACCCAAAAAGCTCAAGCTTATTATGGTTTAGAGGCGATCGT
>DALYGI010000229.1:0-7103 GCA_031971595.1 Prochlorotrichaceae cyanobacterium CTOTU29312 | reverse complement strand
AAATTGTCCCTGCTGCCGTAGACCAACTGACCCAGCGGGGTAGCCAGTTACAGGATTTACGCATTGCCCTCGGCCCCGCCATCAGTGGCAGCGTCTATCCCGTCGATCGCTCCGTGGCTGTCCAAGTCTGCGAAACGATCGCCCCTGCGCCCCTAACCCCAGAGACCCTAGAAGCGGTCATGGATACCCTAGACTCATCCCCCCTCTTACCGGATCCCGATCCGCAAAAAGTCCGCCTGGATGTCCGTCAGGTGATTGCCAGCCAACTGCACCAACTGGGCATTACCCCCGAACAGATGACGATCGCTCCCTACTGCACCTACCAAAACCCCGATACCTTTTTCTCCTATCGACGCACCGGGGAAAAAGCCGTGCAATGGTCAGGGATTGTGGCGCGGTAACCTCCTCTCCAAGACCATATTTGATCCCCGGATTCTTCTCCAACGTAGTCCAAGAGCATGGGAAGAAAACCAACAGAATCCGGGATCTGGTTAATGAGATCGGTTAATTAGAGCGGTTAACTAAGGCAGCGGATCGCCTCTAGCATTCCCCTCGCCTTATTCAGGGTTTCCTCATATTCCTTTTCCGGTTGAGAATCCACCACAATTCCTGCCCCCGACTGCACATAAACCCAGTGTTCATCCCCTGCCCCAGTCTCCTTGGCCCTCACCCACATGGTTCGGATCGTGATCGCCGTATTCAATTGCCCTTCAAAATCGTAGTAACCATAGGTGCCAGAATAGGGGCCCCGCCGACAACCTTCCAGTTCATGAATAATTTCCATGGCTCGGATTTTTGGCGCACCACTCACCGTCCCCGCCGGAAAACAGGCTTTTAATAAATCCCAGGCATTTTTATCCGCCGCCAGGGTGCCAATGACATTACTGACAATGTGCATCACATGGGAGTAGCGTTCAATGCTCATTAAGTTATCAACCTGTACGGAGCCAATATCGCAGACGCGCCCCAAATCATTGCGCCCTAAATCCACGAGCATGACGTGTTCCGCACACTCCTTGGGATCCGCCAATAAGTCCTGCTCCAGAGCCAGATCTTCCCCTAGGGTTTTGCCCCGTTTGCGAGTTCCGGCAATGGGTCGTACCGTCGCCACTTGGGGTTTGCCCGCTTCAGGACGCTCCGCCTTGACCATAATCTCCGGGCTAGAGCCAATCAGTTGCCAGTGCCCAAATTGGAAATAGGCCATGTAGGGGGAGGGGTTCACCAGCCGCAACGATCGGTAGAGGGCAAAGGGATCCCCTTGGTAATGGGTTTGCAGCCGTTGGGACAGCACCACCTGAAAAATATCCCCGGCTCGAATGTATTCCCTGGCTCGATCCACACTTTCGCAAAAGGCCGGGGGCGTGGTGTTGCTCTGGAAGGGGATTTCCGCCGGAGCATCCGTAGATTTCCACTCTAAGAGGTGGGTACCTTCCGCCAAAGGGGTTTGTAATTGCTGTACTAATTCTCGGACTCGATCGCAGGCGCAGCGGTAGGCAGTTTCTAAATCCGTTTCCTGACGCAGATCCGCATAGGCAATGGCCCAGATTTTCCGTTGCACCTGATCAAAAATGAGGAGGCTATCCACCTGCATCCAACAGCCATCGGGCAAATCCCCGGCTTCAGCGGGATAAATGGGCACCTTCGGCTCAATCCACTGGATAATTTCGTAGCCCCAAAAGCCAAACAAGCCCCCAATGCCCGGCGGTAACTCTGGCAGTTGTACTGGCTGGTAGGGGGTCAAGCAGTCCGCCAAAATTTCAAAAGGATTGCCCCTAAACTCAGTTTCTGTACCATCCCGAAACCGCTGACAAGTCCGATCGCCCCGGGTTTCTAGTACCCAGAGGGGATTACAGCCCAAAAAGCTATACCGACCGAGGTTTTCGCCCCCTTCCACCGACTCCAGCAAGAAGTTATAGGGTTGGTTGGCACAGACCCGATACCAGGCAGAAACGGGGGTATCCAAATCCGCGACCCATTCTTGATAAACCGGAATGAAGTTACCCTGCTGGGCCAGTTGACAAAAGGTAGGGAAGGAGGGAAGGGACATGATGGCAAAATTAGGATTTTTGGGGTTCAATGGGCCGCGCTGACCGCTGCACGATTGTTAGTTCTTGGCTTAAAGCTGCCTGCAAATGTCCATTCGTCGCTAAAATCCGCCCTGTTTCCAATTGCAAGGGGGAACGATCGTAGGCGGTAACTTCACCTCCCGCTTCCCGCACCAACACCGTCCCCGCCGCCACATCCCAGGGGGAGAGGCCGCGCTCCCAATACCCATCTAAACGGCCACAGGCCACATAGGCCAAATCGGAAGCAGCGGAGCCGCCCCGCCGCACCCCCTGAGTAAGGTGAGTAAGGTGGCAAAATTCTGCGTAGTTATTATCGGCAGTTTCCCGACGATCGTAGGCAAAACCCGTGACTAATAAACTGTGGGACAAGTCTGCTGTAGTGGAAACTTGAATCGGCTGACGATTGAGGGTCGCCCCTAGCCCCGTAGCCCCCCGAAATAATTCATTAAAAAAAGGAAGGTAGACCACCCCCACCTGGGGAATCCCCTCCAGTAAAAGACCAATGGAAACCGCATAAAAGGGGTACTGATGGGCGTAGTTCGTCGTCCCATCCAGCGGATCGATCGCCCAGAGTAGGGGGTTATCCCCTGCCGATTGCTGGAGCCCTGACTCCTCCGCCAAAATGGCATGGTCGGGCAAATGACGCTGCATCACGGCTAAAACTGCCTGTTCAGAAGCAATATCCGCCTCCGTTACCAAGTCCCCCCAACGGCCCTTCCCTTGAATGTCCTTCAGTTTGCCCCAATACCGCTGTAAGACTGCACCTCCAGCAAGGGCCGCCTCCGTAGCAATATCCAAAAATATTTCTAAATCACGAGAGGAAAGGTGCATGAATTCTTACAGCAACAACGAACGGAAGTGTGGGAGAGATGAATCACCCGTCCCTTCCAAGGGATGTTGAAACAGGCCACTGAGAACCGTCGGGAACCCCTCAAGGGATCCTGAGTAGTAAAGAAGTAACCTAGAAAGTGCCTAGAAATGGACTAGAAAGCGCCTAGAAAGAACCTAGAGATACTTTTCTAGGGTGTTGGCCAACGTGGTTTTGGGAACTGCCCCCACCACCATATCAACCCGCTGTCCCCCTTTAAAAATCATCAAAGTGGGAATGCTGCGAATTCCATATTGACCGGCTACGGTGGGGTTTTCGTCGGTATTAAGTTTCACGACCTTAACCTGGCCCGCGTATTGAGTGGCAATTTCATCAATGACGGGGGCCACCATACGACAAGGCCCGCACCAAGGGGCCCAAAAATCAACCAAAACAGGAACTTCGCTCTCTAAAACTTCTTTTTTGAAGGAATCGTCTGTAACGGCTAAGGCTGCTGACATGCTTCCAAACCCTTATCTATTTCGTTGGACAAGAATGGAATCCCACAAGTGGTATCCGCTAGCTTTCTACAATACCGAATTTTGTGGCCTGCGATCCGAACTGTTACAGATCGAGACATAGTTAGGGGTTCCGTAACGTTTTCTCAAGGTTTGCTGAAGAAATGTTAACGATCGGGAGGAAGATTGACAACGATCGTCTAAAGGTATTCCCAGCCTGACTCCCCGGTTTTAGAGGGGCAGTTCGGGCACGGGCAGGATTTCGTACTCGGCCCCCAGATCCCCTAAATCGCTAAAAACCACCTCTTCCATTTTGGGTAGGGTTTCAAAGCTTAAGCCTTGGGACTCGGTGACCGACTGCTCTAGGGCGCTCCGGGTTTGGGGCCCCACAATGCCATCCACAATTAAGCCCCGTGCCGCCTGAAAATCTCGGATAGCGGCCTCCGTTTGCGGGCCAAAAATGCCATCGATCTGGCCGGGGTTATAGCCCAGATTTTGCAGACGGGTCTGAATGTCCTGCACCTCCGCACCCTCGATCGCTACGGAATCCAAGGTCGCAAACCCTTCAAAGCCTTCAAATTCCGTATATTCAGGAGCACTGAATTCAGGGGCAGCGATCGGCGTAGCGCTAGACTGCAAAGCAGCGCGGGTTTGATCCCCCACAATGCCATCCACCACCAGCCCAGAAGCTTCTTGGAATTCCCTAACGGCGGCCTCAGTTCGATCGCCAAAGTATCCAGTATGGTGATCCTGAAAGTAGCCCAGATCCGCAAGTTGGGCCTGTAGATTAGCCACCTCTGGGGTCTGCATCCCGTGGGCAAGGGTTGCGGCCAGAGCAGGCAGGCCCCCTTGCAGAGTCATCAACATGACCGCCGGGGGAATACAGGGCAGCAGAGATTTCTGCCAGGTCAGACCAGGCTCGATCGCCACTGCTGGTTCTAGGGCAGCTTGATCAGTCTGAACAAAGGTTCCCCCAGAAGTAAGGGACTCCGGGGATGGGTTCCAGCCGTGGGCAAAGGAGATTGTTTCCATGGGAGTTAGGGAGTTAGGGAATGGGGAATAGGGAATAGGGAATAGGACAGGGGACAGTTTTGAGTTATGAGTTTTGAGTTTTGAGTTTTCAGTTGGGGATTAGGGAGTAGGGAGTAGGGAATAGGGGACAGGGGACAGGGGACAGTTATGAGTTTTCAGTTTTCAGTTGGGGATTAGGGAACGGGGAAATCGGAAATCGGGATGGGGAGATTCTCAGATCCTGGTTTCTGTGGACATAGCATCAAGAGATTGGGCTTTGTTCTAGGAGACAACGGGGATCTTGGCACTTCAGTTGCATGTGCTGTGATCTCTGACTGGTGAGATTTGTGACTTGTGATTTGTTGTGAATTTACGGCTGGGTTCTTCTGCCGTCAAAGGTCACTTACCTTTCTAGGTCTGTATTCTTGAGGGGTCTCTCCCTTCGGGATCGAATCCATTCCCATTCGGGGTTCCCACTTCCCACTTCCCACTTCCCACTTCCGCCTTCCCTCTTCCCCCGTGATATACTTAACAAAAGTTAAAAAAAGGCAGAGATTACCAGGTGGAGTTAGACCAACTCGATCAGATGCGAGTCTACGATCGCGCTCAAATTGCCCACTACTACCGTCGCCGCCCTTGGCAGGTCTTGGGACGTGCAATCAGCATTTTTTGGAATTTTGCAGGTTTTCTGCTGGGGCTGTTCTGGGATCGGCTGTTCCGCCACCAGGAGCAGAATCGTTTACGCCGAGCGGTTCAATTTCGGGAGTTGCTGACCCATCTGGGCCCGACTTTTATTAAGGTGGGGCAGGCGCTGTCTACTCGCCCCGATCTGATCCAGAAGGATTTTTTGGAAGAGCTAACCAAACTTCAGGATCGTCTGCCGCCTTTTGCCAATGCTGTCGCGTTTGACATTATTGAACGGGAACTCGATCGCTCTCCCGATGAAATTTTTCGCAGTATTTCTCCCGATCCGATCGCTGCGGCGAGTTTAGGGCAGGTGTATAAGGCTCAACTTCGCAGTGGGGAAACGGTAGCGGTTAAGGTTCAGCGACCGGGGTTGGCCAGTCGGTTAACCTTAGATATTTTTCTGATCCGTTGGATTTGCGGTTGGGTGAGTCCCTATTTACCCCTCAATTTAGGCCATGATTTAACTCTGATTGTGGATGAATTTGGGACGAAGTTATTTGAAGAAATTGATTATTTACAAGAGGGACGTAACGCGGAACAGTTTGCTAGCAATTTTCAAAGCTGTGACTATGTGAAAGTTCCCACCATTTACTGGCGCTACACGTCCCGGCGAGTGCTGACGTTAGAATGGATTGAAGGCTATAAGTTAACGGGATCTAATGAGTTTATTGAAGCAGATATGGATCGGTCTGCTGTGATTCGTATTGGTGTGATTTCCGGGCTTCAGCAACTTTTGGAGTTTGGTTTTTTCCATGCGGATCCCCACCCTGGCAACCTGTTTGCCCTACCGGGAGATTCAGAAACGGGCATTCCCGATCGTATGGCCTATATTGATTTCGGCATGATGGATCAACTGGAGCAAAACACGAAGGAAAACCTAGTGGATGCGGTGGTTCATTTAATCAATAAGGATTATCAGGATTTAGCGGAGGATTTTATTAAGTTAGGATTTCTTGCCCCTGGGACGGATATTTCTCCGATCGTTCCGGCGTTGGAGCAGGTGTTAGGGGATATTTTAGGACAGAAGGTTTCGGAATTTAACTTTAAGACGATTACGGATAGTTTTTCTGAATTAATGTATGACTATCCCTTCCGAGTTCCGGCAAAATTTGCTTTAATCATCCGCTCGATCGTCACCCAGGAAGGTTTGGCATTAAGCATCAATCCTGATTTTAAGATTGTGGATATTGCCTATCCTTACGTGGCCCGTCGTCTCCTCACCGGGGAAACCCCAGAGCTACGGCGGCGACTGTTAGAGGTGTTGTTTAAGGATGGTAAATTCCGCTGGGATCGCCTAGAGAATATGTTGAGAATTGCGCGAACCGATGCGGATTTTGATCTCTTTCCCACGGCCCAGTTAGGTATTCAGTATTTATTTTCTGAAGAAGGGGATTACCTCCGCCGCAAACTGCTCCTCGCCCTCATTGAAGACGATCGTTTACACACGCCAGAGGTGCAAAGGCTGTGGGATTTAATTAAGGATGATCTGCAACCGGAACGAATTTTAAGTTCTGCTTGGGATGCCCTAACCGTCTTTTCTCAAACCCAAGCTGCAAACCTCTTTCCCACCTTTTTACCCAGCCGTTAAACCCTTAAGTCCTACAGACTTCAGACTACAGACTGCTGGAATCTAAACTTTGGGCTTCTTCCGGGGTTTGGGGCAAGTGTAAACCACATTCTTGCTTTAAGCCTTGGAAACGGGTATCCCGCTCGTTTTCATCGGAAGCCATAAGGGGACGGCTAGAATGCCAATCTCCCACGGTAACATAGCCCTTATCGAAGAAGGGATGATAGGGTAAATCGTGGGCCATTAGGTATTCATAAATGTCCTTAGAACTCCAACCTAAAATGGGGTGAATTTTATACAGATTCCGATCGAAAGTAACCGGATCTAGGGTTTGTCGAAAGCGGGTTTGGTCGCGGCGTAAACCGCTCAGCCAGGCCTTTGCGCCTAACTCTTTGAGGGCCCGTTGCATGGGTTCCACTTTCCGAATTTGATCATAGCGGTTCAAC
>DALYGI010000228.1:0-7105 GCA_031971595.1 Prochlorotrichaceae cyanobacterium CTOTU29312 | reverse complement strand
GAATAGGGCTTTCAGCCGATTTAAAGCGCCCATTACTTTGTCTGCTCTACTTAAAAGCAAATAATCACATCTGATGCCTTCTTTGATAACACAACCATCAACCTGAACAACTCTGATAGAAGCCCGTTTAGGGTTGTGCAAACGAAATTTACTGCGATTGTTTCGGCTGCCAGGGTCGGAGACGACAATATTTGGATCAGTACTAACGGTTTCACAATCTTGAAAATCTCTCATAAATCAATATCAAGAAGTTGATCAAACTGAACTGCTAATTCATTAGATACTTCATCAATAATGTTGGTATCTATCAACCCAGTTTCAGGGTCAAGAATCGATCGAGAATAGCCACCTGATAATGAATACACAGTAATCTCACTTGGACTAAGAAATCTAGACTGTGGAACATATCGAGATATTGCTTGTATTTTTTCTTGGGTTGCACCCATTGCCAAAAAACCT
The DNA here is from genome assembly GCA_031971595.1 of Prochlorotrichaceae cyanobacterium CTOTU29312. Taxonomy (GTDB): domain Bacteria; phylum Cyanobacteriota; class Cyanobacteriia; order Prochlorotrichales; family Prochlorotrichaceae; genus JBEAPM01. Next base: position 6,646 of record DALYGI010000228.1, on the reverse strand, counting down.
GCCTGAAGGAGGTTATTGAATGCAGTCAAAACATAAGGACTATGTGTTGTAATCAGAAATTGAAGACTATTGTTACGAGAGTTATAAACTGTAGAGATTAGCTCTACCATATCTCTCTGCGCTGCTGGGAAAATATGCGCTTCAGGCTCTTCAATATATATGGAGTTACCCCCTACTTTTGGTTTTATAAATGCAATGGTTCCAAGAATAATGGCTAACGGAAGTGTTTCCTGCTGCCCAGATGAGGAATTCGCAATGCTTATCTTTCTCCCCCCATCTAACTCAAGATAATCTTCTCCATCTTCTTGGAGATATTTTCCACAAAGAATTTTCTTGTTTAGAAGAGATATTTCATCATTTAGCTGTTTGTTATCTATGCTTTTTCGCAACCTGCCCAATCTAGCTGGACTTTTCACGTTTTCATAATAGGTTCCAAATTCAATAAGAAATGGATCGACAGGATTATTTTCCGACAAGAAGGTGAAAATACTACTTTTAAGATTCGCAAAAAATGACCTGCCAGCAGGAATATACAACTGTGAAAAAGTTGCAACCTTATCTAATTTTTCTGTTACTCTATGCAAAAACGATCGTTGTATATCATAGATGACATTATATCGAGTTAAAATACCAATCTGTATATCTTGTTCCACAACTTTCTCCGCTTGCCTTTGTATGACATTTCTCAATTCAGTAAACTCATCTTTATAAAAGTCAGAGTAATTCAAAACTATCTCTGATGAGTTTTTTTTGGCTCTTGACTTCCTGTAAATCTCAATGAATTCTTGATCTATCGAATAGCGGATTCTAAAGTTTTCGCTTCCCCAGGAAGAAGAAGGAAAGTATTCTTCAAACCTTCTTTTAAAGTTTTTATCCAAGTCTCTTTTATGCTTTGTTCTTTCTGCTGAGTTAATGATCTCAGAGATAAAGCTCTTGAAGTAAAATAATAATTTTGCTACAATGCTCTTCCCACTGGCTTGGGGGCCAATTAATATATTTATTTGCTTAATTTCCAAGATAATATCTTTGATCCCAACAAAATCTTTTATCTCGATTTTCTCCATGATAACCTCTGATTAAATATTCGAGCTAATTGCTTGCAAGTGCTGAGGGTTCTTTGCTATATCCTGGACAAGAAAGTTCAGAAACTTTCCAAGGATGGGATCCCTCTGGGGCTTTTCAACGCGAGAAATCCAGAGTTTCCCGTTCGGCTCAATCGTGTAGCAGATCTTAATCATGCTTATGCATAGCGGCTTCTAGGCTTTGCTGTGGAACTATACCTCAAGTTAATTTAATTTAATTTAATTTAATTTAATTTAATTTAATATAGTTATATTGTCTTGTCCAGTACAAAAGTACGAAAATCTGGATTCTGAAGTCCTCCCCAACCTCTTGGGAGAAGGCAAGAGTCTTGCTAAGATTAGAGCATTGGTTTTAGTAAATCGCCTTTAGACCTATGGCAGGGCACAGTAAGTGGGCCAACATTAAACGACAAAAGGCCCGGGTAGACGCAAAGAAAGGACAGGTTTTTACCAAATTGTCCAGGGAAATTATTGTGGCGGCTCGCAGTGGTGTGCCCGACCCGGAGGGGAATTTTCAGTTGCGCTTTGCCATTGAAAAAGCGAAAGCGGCGGGTATTCCTAAGGAGAATATTGAACGGGCGATCGCTAAGGGGGCGGGGAAATGGGGAAATGAGGCGGCTTTGGAGTCTGTCCGCTATGAGGGCTATGGGGTTGGCGGGGTTGCGGTGATCATTGAGGCTCTCACGGATAATCGCAATCGTACCGCTGCGGACTTGCGTACAGCGTTTAGCAAAAATGGGGGCAATTTAGGGGAAACGGGTTGTGTGAGTTGGATGTTCACCCAAAAGGGCGTGGCAACGATCGCTGGGGTGGTGGAGGAAGACGAACTGCTAGAAGTGTCCTTGGAGGTGGGGGCAGACAGCTATGAACTGCTGAGCGATCCAGAACAGCCCGGAGCGGAAATTTTTACCCGCATTGAACAACTGGAAACCCTGGTGAAGGCGCTAAAAGACCACGGTTATACCGTCCAAGGGGCAGAGTGGCGCTGGATTCCGGGCAACAGTATGGACATTAATGATCCGGATCAGGCTCGTTCCCTATTTAAACTGATGGATGCCTTAGAAGATTTAGATGATGTGCAAAGTGTGACGGCTAATTTTGAAATTGCGGAGGAGTTGGTGGAGTTTTAGGTAGGGAATGGGGAATAGGGAATAGGGAATAGGGAATAGGGAATGGGGGTTTTCTGGTCTATGGGTTTCTGAATCTAAAAATCTCAAACTTAAAACTGGGATCAGGGAGAGGAACAGCTAAACTCATAACTTAAAACTCATCACTTAAAACTCATCACACTCTCCCCTACGGAGGAAAACTTATGGAATATCCCACTCATCCCTGGCGCTTGGATGGCAAGCGAGCTTTAGTGACGGGGGGCAGTAAGGGCATTGGCCTAGCGATCGTTGAGGAGTTTCTGAGACTGGGGGCTTCGGTGATGGTGGTGGCCCGCGAGTCGGATACTTTTCGCCAACAGGTTCATGAGTGGCAACTGCAAGGCCAGAGCATTGTGGCTACGGAAGCGGATCTCAGTACGGAACGTGGACGGGAAACCCTCAGCGATCGGTTATACGACTGTTGGAATGAATTAGACATTCTGGTGAATAATGCGGGCATAAATCTGCGTAAAGCAACCCTAGACTACACCGCCGCAGACTACGATCGTTTGGTTCAGTTAAACCAACTGGCTGCTTTTGATCTGTGTTGTCGTTGTTATCCGGCCCTGAAACGATCGCCAGAGGGGATGAAAAATAACAGTCTGGAAACCCGCATTCAAACTGATAGCCCAGAGACTAATAGCCTAGAAACCGAGACTCCAGAAACCACCAGTATTGTCAATGTGGGCTCGGTCTATGGCCTGGTGTCCGGCAAAACGGGCATTCCCTATGCCATGACCAAAGCGGCCCTGCACCAAATGACCCGATCGTTGGCAGTGGAATGGGCACTGGATGGCATTCGAGTTAATACCGTTGCTCCGGGCGTAATCCGCACCCCCCTCACCGCTGGAGCTTTGAACGATCCCGATCGTCTCGAAGCGATCCTCGCTAGTCGTCCTTTAAAACGAATTGGGAAGCCCATCGAAGTGGCCCGGGCTGTGGCTTTTCTCTGTATGCCCGCTGCATCCTACATCACGGGGGATTGTATTGCGGTAGACGGTGGTTTTCTTGCCCTAGGGCTTTAGGTCAGCTATTGAAGTAGGCTAGGGTTGCGCTTAGCCTTCAATATAAATTTCTCCCTTCCAGATTTTTTCCTGCATGAGTTGAAAGAGGTGTGCTTCCTCCCGGCTGACTTTGCCATCGGCATAGATCATCCGCAGAACCTCATCGTGTTCCTGGCGGGTAATGTAGCCATCGGATAGCACACGGGCGATCGTCGCTTGAACCCGCTGAAGTTGTTGCTGATCTGCAACGGTAGTCTCTTCAGGGGAGGTAAATTCCGTTTTCATAACTTTCATAAAGCAGGCTCCATTAAACTGGTTTATGGCGTTAACTAAACTCTGTAGCGATCGACCCTAATAGGTCACTCCTTATCTTACCGAGAGACCCTGAAAATGGCACTTTCGTAACAGGAACTTAATGTACGGTCTCTTTACCATTCCTAAAACGATGTCCTCTTCCTCACCCTCCGCGATCGAGATTTTTCAGCAAACCTTTGCCCAGTCCCCGGCTTTCAGGGCCAGCATCCGATCGGTCGGATCGGTTCCAGAACTGATTGCCCTGTTACAATCCCGGCAAATTCACCTCACCGGGGAAGAGTTGCAGAGTCTAGCTCAAAGGGCTTTTGAAACTTGGGTGGCCACCTTAAGCCCCGTCCCCCAGGCCTTCTTTGTGCAAGCCCGTCAAGATCCTACTTTAAACAAAGCGATCGAAACCTGTAGAACCCTACAGGATGTCATAACCCTAGCCGCTACATACGGCTACACTTTAACCCTAGGGGATCTCCAAGATGCGGCTAAGTCTGCCGAAGGTATGGAAGGGTTTAGCTTTGAAAAGCTGTGGTTTAGGAGTTTGGTACCATCGAGTGGGGGGTGATGCTGGCGGAGTGGCAGGAATTGGGATTTCTGAGGAATACCTAATCAAAAAATCAAAAATGACTAACTTGACGAGTAAAGCAACAATTTCTCGAAAAATTGCTGAACTGCTCGATCGATCTCCGCCATAAAACGGGTAGTAGAAAAAATGGACTTCCGCTCTGCCAAAACGCCACGAACTTCCTGTAAGCGTGTTGGGTTGCTCAGAAGAGTTACGATCTTTTCTACAGCCTCCTCTCGATTTTTAAAGAATAAATCCTGATTTTCCGCCCCCACAATTTCAATTTGCCCTCCTTTATCCTTAACAAAAGGTATGGCACCTGCCTTCAGCATTTCTGCGATAGAAATTCCAAAAGGTTCCTGCTTAAAATGTAAGCCATATTTACATTTTGCTAATACCTTTACATAGTCCTGAAACGAAAGATTTTGATATAAGGTAACCCAGGCTGAATTCTCCTCAATTTTCTTCCTCAGAAAACGTTGATAGCCCCAGGCATAAGCTCCTCCCCCACCCCCAGTTAAATAGAGCTTAACATCAAACCCTTTTTCCCTGACCTGGCGTACAATTTCAATAACCTGATGGGGTTGTTTAGCTTTGGTTAGCCTACCGCTACAAATAAAAGCATTTTCCTTCTCTTCCCAGGGAATTTCTGGAAACTCCGTTACCACTGGTGGATAGACCACTTGAGAGTCCATCCCATACATTTTTTTCAATCTTTGTGCTGTAAAGTTCGAGTTACAAATAGAAATATTACTTTTCATTTGTTCATCGGAAAAAGATGATACTTGTTTGTAAATTTTATCTGCCTTATCGATCACACCAGTCCAATGAACATATTGCATTCCCAATGCACCTAAGTCTATCGCATTGTAAGCAGAAATAACCAAGTCATATTCATGACAGTATTTTTTAACAAATCGAATTAATAGATGAAAAAATAACATTCTCATCCGAGGGAAATTTGCCCTTAAAAATTCCGTAATTCCTCTCAGTTTTTGATTAAAAAGAGATTTAACTTTTATATCCTCTGGATGGAGATATGTCGCATACATAGAATTTAATTTGCTTACATCAACATCAGATAATGTAAACAATGTTAGATCATATTTTTCCGTTAAGGCTTCTAACATCCACAAACAAACACTTTCTGCTCCACCACCGCTAAAGCTAGGATAAAAAATGGCTATTTTCTTGCGTGTTGCGGTTGTGGCTGAGGTATAGCTCATAGAGGTTTGGCAGGTAAAGTCTATAGATTGTTCAGATAAGCTTCAAAGTCTGACCAGCTTAAATTTTGTTCAATATACTCAGGGGCTTCAGGGGTATAGGGGCTCTTGAGACGATCGATTCTGACAATGTGGGCATAATCCGGGATGAGACTAATATCGGGATTGGCAGGGGTCGATCGCTGGAGGGAGCTAGAAAACCCTTTGAAGATGATAAGCTCGTCCTCTTGCTGATCATACTGCACCTGCACCCAGAGCACTTCCTGGGGAAATCTTAAACTATACTGTTCCAGCCGGGTCAGGGGAGAGGAAGTCATGGGTAATTCATTGATCAATGATCGATAGGGTATACAGGTATGCTGGCAATCCTGAAGCATCTATAGCACTGTATTGAATCACAGATAGATCCCATAGGCTACGGAACAATCCGACTCACCCCTCCATCACAGAAACCATCCGAAACCCTGCTTCTGGCGGTAGCGTTTCCCCTACCTGCGTTGGGCAGTCTTGCTGAATACAATACTTTAATTACCTCTGATCGTCTGATCACTCTACGTTCTTTGCTATTTTCGTGGACTCTATGCCTTATCCTCGTTTTTCTGCAAAATCCTCTTCGAGGTTTCCTCGGTTTCGGTGGTCTTCCACTCAAATTACAACCCACTGCCTAGCGATCGTTCTGGGGGTGTTGTTTACCCTCAGTACCTTAGCGGTCATGCCTCCCCAAGCAGAGGCCCTAACGTCCCAGCCTACCCTCTTGGCTCAAACTGCGTCTCCTATCGCTGGTCAGGAAAGCTTTGTGGCCCGGGCCGTTAAGCAAATTGGGGGAGCGGTGGTTCGGATCGATACGGAGCGTACCATTGTGCGATCGGTGGATCCCCTGTTTGATGATCCCTTTTTCCGCCGCTTTTTTGGGGATGAGTTTTCCCGCCTGCCTCGGGAACAATTGCAACGGGGCCAAGGCTCTGGGTTTATTGTGGATGCCTCTGGAATTGTCTTGACCAATGCCCATGTGGTCAACCAGGCCGATCGGGTGACGGTGACCCTCAAGGATGGCCGACAGTTTGAAGGACAGGTAAAAGGGGCGGATGAGGTTACGGATTTGGCCGTGGTGCAGATTAACCCCAACAATACCGCCTTACCCGTGGCTCGCCTGGGCGATTCCGATGTGGTAGAAGTGGGTGATTGGGCGATCGCTGTGGGGAATCCGTTAGGTCTGGATAATACGGTAACCTTGGGCATTGTGAGTACCTTAGGCCGCTCTAGTTCCGAAGTGGGCATTCCTGACAAGCGCCTAGAGTTTATTCAAACCGATGCGGCC
>DALYGI010000227.1:0-7108 GCA_031971595.1 Prochlorotrichaceae cyanobacterium CTOTU29312 | reverse complement strand
GGTTTATCTGGGCTTTGTGATGATTTCAGCTTTGATCGTCAGTCCTAGATCGTAAATCGTAGATTTTAAGGGTCATAATGAGAAACCACGAGAAACTAATTAAAGCTGCCTTTCTCCACAGTTCTCTCCTGTTCTATTTCTGTAGCTCTCGATGATCGATGTCTTAGCCGCTCTTTCAGCTTCCGCTGCGGGGGGGATGCGGGTCGCGTTGCCTCTCCTCCTGATTGGGCTGTTGCAAAATGAGCGGCTGTGGTCTCGTGTGCCAATTTTGGCGCGGTTTCATCCCCAGGTAGTGGTTTGTATTTTAGTTAGCTGGTCAATTTTTGAGTTAGTCGCAGCAAAGAGTTTATTGGGGCAGCGGATTCAACAAAATCTGCAATTATTCCTGAGTCCCCTCGCAGGAGCCATTCTGGGGCTGACGGTGGCAAACGATCGCAACCTGTCCCCTTGGCTAACGGGGATTTTAGGGGGGGTGGGGGGAATGTTAGCCCTAGTGATTTATCTGGTACAAGCGGGCTGGTTTTATCGGTTGCGGGGCATTCCCCTCTGGGTAGCGATCGTGGAGGATGTACTTTGTGTGGGTTTAGTGTGTATGGCCTTTGGGGCACCCCGCCAGGGGGGGATCATTGCCCTCTTGCTGTTGTGGCTGGCCCTCCGTACCTCATCCCAGTGGCGAAGTTGGTACGTGAACCAGGGAAGAACACCGGGAACCCAGACCCCAAGTGTGTCTCCCCGTCAGGGCAAACTGGAACCAGACTGAGGGGGAGTTTTGAGTGGTGAGTGGTGAGTGGTGAGTTTTGAGTTTTGAGTTTTGAGTTTTGAGTTTTGCCCTAGACGATCGTTTTGATTATTGATTCTTATTGATCCCTGGTTTCTTCTCCGGCAAAGTCTAAGAATCTTTGAGTCAAACCAACAGAAACCAGGGATCTGGTGAGTGGTGCGCCAAGAATCGATCGTAGCGCTGAATTTTTCAAAAATAAAAAAGAAGGGAAAGATGCTCATGGCAACAGTCCTTGAGCAAGTAGTTTAGCAACGATCGGACTTTCACCACAGGCATGGCGCATGGCTTCAGCAGCACGGAAGCGGCGTTCCATATATTGAGGCAGCAAACCATAGATACCGCTGGGCAGAGTTCGTCGCATTATACCAAAGGAACCCTAAAGGCTAAAGTCGATCGGGCTGATGTTGCGCTGTGATCCCGGAAAGGATTGTAATCTTGATCAGTGGTTACCCAACTTTTTTATACTCCAACTTTCTACAGCCGCATCTAAACCCAGTTTTCGGTAAAATTCAAGAGCCTTCATCTCCTCATTCCAGAATGCCTACATCCCTGATTAGCATTGCCCAACAAACCCAGGTGGCTGCCCGCTCTGCTGCGCTGCTCTCGAATGCGGCCCGCAATGCGGCCATTGAGTCCATTGCCCAAGCCCTGGAAAACTCTACGGAAGCTATTTTTGCCGCCAATATCGAAGACTGTAAGGCGGCTCTGGGTAACGGCATTTCTCCGGCGCTCTATTCCCGGCTGAAGTTAGAGGAGGCTAAAATCTACCCGGCGATCGAGGGGGTGCGGAGTGTGGCCCAGTTGCCGGATCCCTTGGGTCAGGTGCAGTTGCATCGGGAGTTGGATGAGGGGTTAATTTTACGGCGCATTACCTGTCCGGTGGGGGTGTTGGGGGTCATTTTTGAGGCGCGACCGGATGCGGTGATGCAGATTGCGTCTCTGGCGATTAAGTCGGGGAATGGAGCGATCCTGAAAGGGGGCAAGGAGGCGATTCACACCTGCCAAGCGATCGTTGCTGCGATTCATCAGGGCTTAGCTCAAACGGAGGTTTCTCCCGATTTAATCCAACTCTTGACCACCCGCGCTGAGACGATGGAACTATTGCAACTGGATCAATATGTCAATTTGATTATTCCCAGAGGCTCTAATGATCTGGTGAAATTTGTACAGCAAAATACCCTGATTCCGGTGCTGGGTCATGCGGATGGGATTTGTCATATTTATCTCGATCGGGGGGCGGATCTGGAGAAAGCGATTGCGATTACGGTGGATGCTAAAACCCAGTACCCCGCTGCCTGTAATTCCGTGGAAACCCTACTGGTTCATCAGGATTTACTGGAAACCCACTTGCCTGCGGTGCTGCAAGCGTTGCGGGGGCAGTCGGTCATCCTCAAGGGGGACGATCGGGTTCGGGCTGGTGCCAGGGATGTGAAACCTGCCGAAGAGTCAGACTGGTCTACGGAATACAGTGATTTAATGCTCTCCATTCGGGTGGTGGATTCCCTAGAAGAGGCGATCGACCATATTAATCGCTATGGATCCCGGCACACCGATGCGATCGTCACGGAGGATCCGGCTGCCGCTGCCCAATTTTTAGCTCAGGTGAACAGTGCGGGAGTGTACCATAATTGCTCGACCCGCTTTGCGGATGGCTTCCGCTACGGCTTTGGGGCAGAGGTGGGCATCAGTACCCAAATGTTGCCTCCCCGTGGCCCCGTTGGTCTGGAGGGCTTAGTCACCTATAAATATCAATTGGTGGGCAATGGTCACCTAGCCACAACCTACAGCGGCACGGGAGCCAAGGCCTTCACCCATCGAGATTTACCCACACCCCATTCTGGTTTGTAATCTATAGCTATGGAAGACTCGATCGAATCTCTGCCGCTTCAGGTGAGTGCCTCCGCCAGTTTTGCCCAGTTGCTCTCTCAGTATCGGCTGTCGGTGCTGGTGTCTACTTACCAAGCGGGTAAGGTGATTGTGTTGCGGGCGGAGGGGGAAACCCTGAATCTGCATTTTCGCAATTTCCCTAAGGCCATGGGCATTGCGGGCAATGCGGGGCGGTTGGCGGTAGGTACCCATCACGGCATTCAACAGCTTTATAATTTGCCCGCCGTCTGCGATAAATTGCCCCAAGACTTACCCCACGATGCTTGCTACATTCTCCGCAATAGCCACATTACCGGGGACATTGATATTCATGAAATGGTCTGGGCTGGAGATGAACTTTGGTTTGTCAATACCCGCTTTTCCTGTCTGTGTACCCTAGATCCCGCCTATAGCTTTGTACCCCAGTGGCGACCCCCTTTTCTGCAAGCCCTCACCCCAGACGATCGCTGCCATCTCAACGGCTTAGCCCTGCGGGACAATCAACCCACCTACATTACCGCCCTAGGGCAGACCGATGAACCCCAAGGCTGGCGAGAGCAGCGCACAGTGGGGGGAATTTTGATGGATATTCGCAGTAATGAGGTGATTACCGGCGGGCTAGCCATGCCCCACTCTCCCCGCTGGTACGAAGATAAGCTCTGGGTCTTAGAATCTGGCCGGGGTACCCTGGCCCAAATCGACGATCGCACGGGGCAGCGGGTGGAAGTGGCCCACTTTTCTGGATTCACGCGAGGGTTAGACTTTTGGCAACACTGGGCCTTTGTGGGGTTGTCCCAAGTGCGGCAGAGCATGGTCTTTGGCGGCTTACCCCTGACGGAACGCCTGACTCCCGACGAGCGATTTTGTGGTCTTCAGGTAGTGAATTTACACACCGGCCAGATTGAAGCGTACTTAAAATTTGAATCCGGGGTACAGGAAATTTTTGCAGTACAGGTCTTGCCAGGGATTTGCTTCCCAGAAATTTTACCCAGCGACGATCCCCTAGTGGGTACCTCCTACTCTCTATCCCCAGAGGGCTTAAAACAGGTACCGGCCACACTGCGCCGAGACTAAGCAAATTCAATTCATAATTCATAATTCAAAATTCAAAATTCATAATTCATTTCACGGGAGAGCTAAACCACAATGGCCGCAATGGATTGGACGATCGTTGGGGGGGGATTAACGGGGGCTAGCTTAGCCTACGAACTGGCGAAACGGCAGCAAACCGTTACCCTTTTAGAACCGGATCATCCCCTTCAGGGGGCCACTCGCTGGAGTTATGGCGGAGTAGCCTATTGGTCGGGTACGACTCCCTTTACCCAAACCCTCTGTCAGGAGTCCCACGATCGTTATCACGCCTTGCTTACGGAGTTGGAACTGGATCCGCAGTACCGGGAAACCCATCTCTTAATCCCCATTGAAATCGATCAGGATCCTGAAGCAATTTACCAAGCCTACCAAAGCTTTTACCCCAAACCTGACCTGCTTACCCCCCCAGAAGCCCAGCAGCTAGAACCTCTGCTCAACCCTACCCCCCTGCAAGCGGTGTTGCGTTTTCCCCACGGCCACGTTAACCCCCCAGCCCTGATCCAAGCCTATCACCACGCTTTTACGGCCCTAGGCGGGACGATCGTTTCTGGTAGGGCTGTGCGCTGGCAGACGGAACAAAACCGGATTATTGCCCTTGAAACCGATCAAGAACCCATCCACAGCGATCGGGTTATCCTCTGTGCCGGAGCCGGGGGACGATCGCTGTTAGATGCCCTGGGGGTAGCCATTCCCCTCTACTTTAACCAAGCGGAACTCATTGAAACCGTCCCCACAGACCTACGGCTCAACGGAGTGATTTTACCCGCCAACCAATCCCGGCTGCGCCTCGAAGCCCAACTTACCGATCCCCACTTGGTAGCCGCCTGGACTCAGGGACAATCCCTCAATCTCCCCCCCGTCTTAGAACCCGGTGCGGTGCAGTTTCCAAACCTGTCCGGGACTGGGGGACGCTGTGCCCTGGGGCAAATCAGCCGCCTCACCACCACCGCCGATCGCCCCGTAGATCCCGTCGCCAGTGAAACCCAAATCCGCGAAACGATCGGCCGGTTACTGCCGGATTTAGCCGCCCTACCGGGCACCTGGCGTTGTTGTAACGTCAGCTTTAGCGCCGACGGCTTCCCCCTGATCGGTGCGGTAGACCCCTGGGTAAATTTGTTCCTCTTTTCAGGGTTTACCAGTCCCTTTGCCCTAGTGCCCGCCCTCGCTGTCCGCTTTGCCAATCATTTACTAGGACGATCGGATGGGGAATTGGCAGCATTTCAGCCCGATCGGTTTAGGATAATACCTGAATAATTTGAATACCTTTCCCTATGCCCCTAGATCTTAGCCTTCTCGATCGGGATATTGAACTTGCCCCCCTCATTGATCACGCCCTGCTGGATGCCGCTGCCACCCCGGATCATATCGATCGGCTTTGTGCAGAGGCCGATCGTTTTGGGTTTGCGGCGGTTTGTGTGGCTCCTTGTTATGTGCGCCGCGCCGTGGAGAATCTGTACCAAAAAAAGCCCAAGGTGTGTACGATGATCGGGTTTCCCTTGGGAACCTGCACCCCTGCTACGAAACTCTATGAAGCTCAGGAAGCCGTGGATCATGGGGCAGAAGAACTGGATGTGGTGATCAATTTGGGGCTATTGAAGTCCGGGCAAACGGATGCGGTACATCGGGAATTGGCAGAAATTTGTGAAGAAACCGATCGGCCTGTCAAGGCAATTTTGGAATTAAACCGCTTAACGCCCCCAGAGAAGGAATTGGTGGTGGATATTGCCCTCGATGCGGGGGCTAGCTTTTTGAAAACAGGCACCGGCTGGGCGGGGGGGGCAACCCGTGAAGATGTGCGCTTGCTGCGGGAATTGAGCAGGGGGAGGGTCGGCATCAAAGCCGCCGGAGGCATTCGTACCCTAGAACAAGCGATCGAGTTGGTGTTAGAAGGGGCAACCCGATTGGGCACATCCTATGGGGTCTCTATTTTGGAACAGGCCCAAGGCAACCAGCGCAAACCTGGTTAATGAATATCTTAATTCTCTGAGTTATTTAACAAATCTTGTCGAATATCATCTAAAGGAGACTCATACCTCTCGGTTACTTCAGGATCAGAGCTTATATCTTGAGTTATTACATTGGGTATAAACTGAGGCATAAGTTCAAAAGCCAAATCACCTTCTACCCAGTGACCAGAAGTTAATTGAAGTAGTTTACAGGGTAAACCCTTAGCATCTATTTTTCCTCGTAAAAGATTAAAATAACTTGACATTCTTAGTTGGCTTACAATTTTGTTTTCTAGGGTAGGACAGTCAGGATAATACCTATTATTACCTTTATATTCTTGCTCAAACAACCCAAATTTATTTGCAATCTGGCAACACAAATCATAAATAGAAATTACACATTCGCCGATCTGTACCAGTGAATCCATTTTAGGGCTTTCAAGCTTTAATGAATTATAATAGATTGCCTGCCAGGCATGATTTTTAACTTCGGCTTGATAAAGTCTTAGCGTTAGCTGCAAATCCATTTTACAAGAAACCCAGTCTTGACCCGGTTGAAGAATTTCGACATCTACGCACTCAGAAATGGTCTGAGGAGAGATAAAACTCTTGTTCTCTTTTTCTAAAAACTCACGGAGATCATTAGATAACTGTTTTTCCCGACTTTTTAAATCATTCAAGTAAGGTTTCAAAAAAGCATCAACAGTAATTGTCTTATGACCTATTTGAATAATGGTCTTAGGATCATAGGGGATCAGGGTTGTTCTATAGTCTTTTTCTGGAGTTTGACGAAAGACTAGAGTTGGTTGAAAATGAAGTCTTCCATCGATCCACTGAGTATTAGTGGAGTTGAGTAATCGACATAGTAACCCATTTTCATTTTCATCTTCATTGCCTAAGACAAAATAGACTGATTCCTGATTATAAAATTTTAAGATTTCAGCGTTAAAAGTCTCTTCCTTATCCTCTAACTTTTCCTCAAAAGAACGAAAAAGAATTCTAAACTCATTCTCTAAGACACTAACTCGCGCTAATAGTCCTTGAAAGTCAACAACTGTGTCAACGGTTAAAGGTTCGGGATCTGTGTAAATATTCATGTTCATAACTTGACGTTAATCCTCTGATTGATTTAGCAGGCTTTGGCGAATGTCATCTAAAGGCGATGCCTCTGATAAATTTATACCTGTTTCTGTCTCATGTGTGCTATTCTCAACTTTGACCTCATCAGGAATAAACTCTAGCTGAAGTCTTAGTGTCCCCTTTTGCCAAGATTGTCCTGGTTTCATGACTGAACATTGAAGCCCAGTATATGTCCAATTTTCCTCCTCTTTATCAATATCCTCTGATATGTTTGAATGTAATAATTCGCAAATTTCATCAAATGAGAAAACTTGATGACTTTCTAATTGAGTAATAAAATGAT
>DALYGI010000226.1:0-7108 GCA_031971595.1 Prochlorotrichaceae cyanobacterium CTOTU29312 | reverse complement strand
CTAAGGCAAAGTCCATATCTCCATCGGATAAAATTTTGAGGGTGTCTAAGTCTAGGGGAAGTTCAATCCAGTTCATGAAGGTCTTCAAGGGTTTAATAAGGTCGGCCGAGCGGAGTCTGGTGGGGAGGAGCAGGGTCGGGAGGCGATTAGACTTGCGGATCGTTGCCAAAGCACCACAGTAACACACCCAGAAAAAGGATGCTCAGGTAGACCTGGGGATGATTAATGAGGTCGCCCAAATATAGGAAAGGGAAGAGGAAAACCTGCACTAAAATTGTAGCGAAGACCGTGATCAAGGCGATTAAGAGGGACGTTAATGCCAGCATAATCTTAAATTCGAGTTAAATTCGAGTTAAATCTGAGGCGGGTTGGGCAAGGGAGAGTATCCTCTTAAGGTAATTCATCTTTTCATACTATAGATAGGATCGAGAGAGGGAACATGAGTTCTTACGATACGGATACTCGCAAAGTCCTGTCCGCCCTCTGCCATGGGGCTTGTTTTTTTAGTGCGACTGGGGTTTCAATTGGGATTCCCTTAGCTATTTTTTTCATTTCTGGGGATCCCATCGTTAAAGCTAATGCGAAGGAAGCCCTTAATTTCCAACTTTCCGTGTTTATCTGGGCTCTTATTGGCGTAGTGTTAACGATCGTTTTGATTGGGTTTGCCATTTTAGGAATCGTTGGGTTATTTAGCGTTATTGCCCCTCTGATTGCCATTTTTAGTGTGTTAGCAAACCCGAATGAACCCCATCGCTATGTCTTGATTTTCCGCTTGTTTTAGCGCGACTTTGACCTGCGTGGTACTCAGCCATTGCAGAAGCTGCGAGTTTTGCCAGAAGATTTGGAGAACGCGAAAACGTTTCATCCCAACGTCGCTCATCCTCAATCTCATCCAGGATGATGGAAGCGATCACGTCCTGCTCCCTTTCAGGCAAGGCTTGTAACTTGATCATTGCACGTTCAAGCAACTCAGTCATCGCTCCCCCACTCAGAACTTTATACGCATCTTATCTATTATCGCTGCTCTCAGGCAGATTGAGCTTGTTTTAACGCGGCGATCGCCAATTCTCCTTATTGACTTGACGGCTTCGGGCAATGGCTAGGGCATTATCCGGTACATCTTCCGTGATGGTTGACCCCGCAGCGATCGTTACATTTTGACCGACGGTAACCGGAGCCACAAGCACACTGTTGGAGCCAGTTTTGCTGCCTGAACCAATAATGGTGGGATGTTTTTTCACCCCATCGTAGTTAGCCGTAATAGTGCCGGCCCCCACGTTGACCTTTTCCCCTAGGGTGGCATCTCCCAGATAGGATAAGTGGGCAATGTTGGTGCCATCTCCCACCTGGGTATTTTTAATTTCCACAAAGTTACCCACTCGGCACTGGGTACCAATCTGGGCCTGACCTCGCAGATGGGCATAGGGGCCAATCCGAGTTTGGTGGGCGATCGTGCTGTCACTAATTACGGAATATAAAACCCGGGTTTGATCCCCAATCTGGCTATCTTCAATTAAACAACCGGGGCCAATGTGGCTACCCTCGCCGATCGTTGTGGAGCCGCGCAGATGGGTTTGAGGTTCAATAATCACATCTGAACCTAGCTGCACCGTGTCATCAATGGTGATACTTTCCGGGTCAATCATGGTTACCCCAGCAGCCATCCAATGTTCCTTAATCCGCTCCTGAAGAATGGCATAGGCTTCGCTCATTTGTTTGCGATTATTCACCCCTAGGGTTTCTTGGTAATCCTCCACATCCGTGGCCATAATGGGGCTTAAATAGTCCACCACCTCCGTGAGGTAATATTCCTGTTGATCATTGGCGGTGCTGAGGTGCGGCAAGACATCTGATAGGGCGGGCCAACTAAAGCAATAGACCCCCACATTTACCCGATGGTTTTGACGCTGGGCGGGGGTACAATCCCGATCTTCAATGATTTGGGTGAGGCGATTCTGACCATCACAAAATACTCGACCATAGCCTTTGGGATTGGGGACTTGAGCGGTGAGTAAGGTAGCAGCGTTTTTGGCATCCGTATGGGTTTGAACCAATTGTTCCAGGGTGGATCCACGCAGCAGGGGCACATCGCCATTCAGAATGAGCAGATCTCCTTCAAACCCTTGGAGGTAAGGTAATAGCTGTTGAACCGCGTGCCCCGTCCCCAGTTGCTCTACCTGCTCTACAAATTGCAGATTGGGGTAATTGGAAAGCGCCGATTTGACCTGATCCCCTTGGTAGCCCACAATGACAAACTGGTGAGTGACCTCCAAATGTCGGGTACTCTGTAAGACCCACTCCACCAGCGATCGTCCCCCCAACTCGTGGAGCACTTTAGGACGATCGGACTTCATGCGGGTACCTTTACCTGCTGCCAGAATTGCAACTGCAACCATTGATGGAACTCACTCAATAAGCGGTGACAAACGGTCACACTGTATCACAACTCGGTGGATCGAAACCTAGCGAAACCTATTGAGCCCGTCCTATCAAAGCGTAAAACGGATCGCCACTCCCGACCCCTAACATCTGCAACCAAGCAGGCACCGTGGACGATCGGCTTTCAATTTGGGGAGTCTCAAATCCCTCCGTGACCGCAAAATAATACTTCACGAGATCCACGCGGCTCGCTTCCGAACCATCCCGCCACACCTGAATTGCTTTTTGATAAAACATCCGATTAGAAAAACTAACAATAAAAACCCCGCCAGGTTTGAGAATGCGATGCACCTCCGCAAAGACCTGCTCCGGCTGTTGCAAATATTGGATCGAAGCTGTATTTAACACCGCATCAAAACTGTTCGTCTCTAGGGGTAACAGCGGATTCTCATTGAGATTTTGGACAAAATAATGATCCAAGCGGGGATTTTTGGCCAACTCCTCCCCATTCAGCCCATGACCCTCCACATGGTCAAAGGTCAGTTCCTCTGGCAGATGAGACACCCAGCTACTCATCAGATCTAAAATGCGACTTTGGGGTTTCAAATGGATTCGATAGAGTTGGGTCAACTGCCCAATAAACCCCTCGTCCAGATGGAAAACCAGACGCGGAAAGGCATAGAACAGGGTATCACTGGTTTCATCTAACTTTTGACGATCCTCTGGGCGTAAGGGACGGAAGCGCATAGGGAGTTAGGAACTAAGGGACTAAAGGGCTATGAGGAAGGACGAGAGGACTCGGTGACTAGACTTAAGGGATGATGCCCCCTAAAATATAGGGCATTGTGAAATGCTAAACCGCATTAGAGTTACCCCTGGGTCATTACTATGGCATCAATTCTCAATCTTCTGCCGATCACCGCTGTGCTGTATCTGGGCTTGGCCGGTGCTTACCTGTTGGTTATGCCCCTGTTGGTATACGTCTATCTGCAAAAGCGTTGGTATGTGGCCAGCAGCATCGAGCGGCTTTTGATGTATTTTATGGTCTTCTTTTTCTTTCCGGGGATGTTACTGTTCAGTCCCTTTCTGAACCTGCGCCCCAGTCGCCGCTCCGTCCAGTTCTAAGATCTGTTTTTGATTCTCCAGTCCTGTATTCCAATCCCTGTATTCCAATCCCCTAGAGGCAGCCATGCGTCGAATTGATGTTCTCGTCATTACCCTGGGTGTATTTCTGGGGGGAGGGTTTTTATATGTTGTCCTCAGAGGTTGGGGGATTGAGGGACTGAGCGCGGGGGTTTGGGCCCAGGCTCTGCTGATGCTGGGGCTTTTAGGTTGGATTAGTACCTATTTATTCCGCGTGGCTACCCACAAAATGACCCTCAATCAACAATTGGATGATTACAAACTAGCGGTTTTACAAAAACGCTATGAGTCTCTTTCTCCAGAAGAACAGGCGGCTTTGGTGGCTGAGGTGGAGGAAGAACGTCAGCGTCGAAATGATTAGGGTTTAATGTCTAGGGTTTTCTGGGCATTGCTCTGAGGATGGGAGATCTGTTTCGGTTTTTCTGCATGAATCCTGCTCATCGTTTACTTTTAGTTAGCACTGAGTCTGCGGCCCAAAGTCCGCCCCATCCGTCTTTTGCTCCCTGGTATTTAACCCGGGTGTTGCTGGCCTATGCAGAGCATTACGGCGGGAACCCCTCCCTCTCGATCGTTCCCCTCAAGGCCGGGGTAGATTTAGCTTCACTGTGGCAGCAGGTGAGTAATCCTGAGGCGGACTGGGTGCTGATCCAAGCTGAGGATAGTTTTGCCTCTCCCCTCTGGGCCGATACCACGATCGCGGATCTGGCTTGGGATTGGCGTTTAGCAACGGTGCTGCTGGTTCCCCTGGGTACCCAAACCGTTAGTCAAACGATCGCCTATACCGCCTTAGCCCGGCAGAGTCGGTGTTGTCTGAAGGGGGTACTGTGGGTAGCTCACGATCAACAGACCTGGGACGATCGTGTGGAGCTTGCCCCGCCCCATCTCCTCCATCCCTTTATCCAAGTGCCTTTGCTGGGAACACTGCCCCCCTGGGATGCCAATCGATCTACCGCAGCCTTAGCCCAACTGGCCTCGGAGCTACGATTGGAATATTTTTTCCCCTTTGTCCCTTCTCAAGCCTTGCCCAAGTCCGCCTAGGTGGGTAACCGGAGCCAGGCCAATAGCAACAAAGGCAGTCCAAAAAATAGCCCCCCCACATACCCAGCGGCCAAGGCTTTCCGATCGCTGGCGAGGGCGGCTAGGGAACTGGCGGCCAGGGGGGGGAGCGATCGTAGTCCGGGAATGGCATAGAAACAGAACACCCCCCCACAGTTATAAAACAGATGCACAAGACCAATTTGCAGGCCAGCCGGGAGCAGGTCAGGGGGTAAACTTCCTGCAACCAGGAGCCCCGTCATGCAGGTGCCAATATTCGCCCCTAGGGTAAAGGGATAAATTTGAGCCAGGGTTAAAGCCCCGGAACCCGCGAGGGGAATCATTAAACTGGTGGTGGCGGAGGAAGACTGAACCAAGGCGGTGATCAGGGCTCCCATGGCCAGGGTAGACCATCCCGATCGCCAGATGCCGATCGTTCCCCCGTCTTGCCAGGCTTGGGTTTTGGGATCCAGAATTAGGTGTTGTAAGTGGCGACTGAGCAGGGGCAAACTGAAGACTATCAGCAGTACGCCCGTCAGCAAAAGCCCGCCATGATTCCACGGTGCGGGTAAACCGTCCCATAAAGCTTGTATGGCCTGGGTGACAGGGGCGATCGTGCCGTGGAGGGGGTTGGGTAAATGCTGGAAGAGGGACGGGAAGCGATCGGATTGGGCCGTGTTTGCCGTTAACCCCCGCACACACCAGCCACTCCAAGATTCCAGAGGATGGAGCCATTGCTCCAGGGGAAAAAGAATCAGCACCGTAAAGAAATTAAAAAAATCATGCACCGTCGCCGCCGCAAACGATCGCTGAAAGGCTTCCCCGGTTTTGGCTTGACCTAAACTCACTAAGGTATTGGTAACCGTTGTGCCAATGTTAGCGCCCATCACCACGGGAATGGCTAAACTCAGGGAAAAGCCCCCCGCCACTAAGCCCACCAGCAACGCAATAATCAAGCCGGAGGATTGCACCAGAGCCGTGGCTAAGATGCCCACCAGCAGACCCACCAGGGGATTTTTGACCCATTGCATCAAAGATGCTGCGGTGGTTTGGCCAAAGCCTTGAACTCCTAGACCAATGAGGTTCACCGCTGTAATTAACAG
The DNA here is from genome assembly GCA_031971595.1 of Prochlorotrichaceae cyanobacterium CTOTU29312. Classification (GTDB taxonomy): domain Bacteria; phylum Cyanobacteriota; class Cyanobacteriia; order Prochlorotrichales; family Prochlorotrichaceae; genus JBEAPM01. Next base: position 1,448 of record DALYGI010000226.1, on the reverse strand, counting down.
CACCATTAAACCCAGTACCATCCCCCAGCGGGACAACCAACGCGCAAAAACGAGTTTCAACGTCAACTCCTCGGTTAGGATTGGGGAGATACCGGAAAATCCCCCGGAGAAACGGAGACCGTTTGGCTTTTGCCCTGACGTAAAATTGTCACGGACCGGGGCTTACCCACCTGACTCTGGGCCACTTGGTTTTGCACATCCTCCGCCGTGGCAATGGCTTGATCCGCAATTTTTTGAATCACATCTCCCTCCGCTAACCCTGCCGCCGCCGCTGGGGAGTTGGGCAAGACCCGCACCACCAAGGCCCCCGTTTGCCCCGTGAGTTTCAACCCTTCACCTAGATTTTTTTCCGCTTCCGCCGCCACCTCCGGGGTCAGAGTCACCATTTGAATCCCTAGGAACGGATGCTCCACTTTGCCCTTGGCAATCAGTTGCTCCGCCAGATTTTCCGCCGTATTAATGGGAATGGCAAATCCTAACCCCTGGGCTCCGCCAATGATGGCCGTATTCATGCCAATCACCTGGCCCTGGGCATTGAGCAGCGGCCCCCCAGAATTACCCGGATTAATCGCTGCATCGGTTTGAATAAAGCCCACCCGTTTATCCGGCACCCCAATTTGGTTGCTGGTGCGTCCCGTGGCGCTGATGATCCCCACCGTTACCGTATTGTCTAGACCGAGGGGGTTGCCAATGGCGATGGCCCATTCCCCCGGTTGAAGACGATCGGAATCACCGAGGGTCACCGTGGGTAAATCTTCCGCTTCAATCTGGATGACCGCCACATCCGTCACCGGATCTTCCCCCACCACCGTACCGGGAAAGCTGCGCCCATCCTTGAGCTTCACCGTCACCTGATCCGCCCCTTCCACCACATGGGCATTGGTCAAAATAATACCTTCAGACCTAATAATAAAACCGGATCCAGAGCCCTCTTCCACCCGCTCCGAGGGGGGAACCGCATCCCCAAAAAACTGCCGGAAAAAGGGATCCTCAAACACCGAGGGCACGCCAGTTTTCACCGTCCGGGAGGAGTCGATCCGCACCACCGCCACCCCCACCTTGTTCACCGCTTCCACCACAAAATTACTATTTCCCGATAAAAACACATCAGGACTGGGAACAGCACTAGCCCCAGGCTCTAGACTAGGCTCCGGTGTGGGTTGGGCAGGTAAGCGCGAACAGCCGAAGGCCGTAGTCGCCACCAGCAACCCGATCGCCACCGATCGCAGGGGGAGGGGGAAACCGTTAGCTCGTCTGATTGAAAACATGGTGGGGTCAGGTAAGGGTATATTGTTCAGGATTAAGATGATCATAGCTTACTGCGCTTGGGGATGAGAGTCACGGGGGGATGAGAGTGATGGGAATCATGCAGGTGCTTGCCCCAATGGGATTGAGGTCAAGCACTGGAAAAATCTTAAAATCCTAGACTTTTTTCTCGTTAAAAACAA